>JANXSH010000185.1 GCA_025356615.1 Planctomycetia bacterium
TTCACCGCAAGGACGCGGCGACCAACGGCCTCCTCCTCGACGCCAAGGGTCGGCTCCTGGCGTGCGAACCGGTGGCGCGCCGGGTCACGCGGACGGAACTCGACGGGACCATCACGGTCCTGACGAAGGACTACAAGGGCAAGCGCTACAACCAGCCCAACGACATTACGGTCGATTCCAAGGGACGCATCTACTTCTCCGACCCGCGTTACGGCGACCGCGCCGACATGCAGATCCGCGACGAGGCGGGCAAGACGATCGAGGGCGTCTACCGCATCGACCCCGACGGCAAGGTGACGCTCGTCCTCGGGCGCGGCGAAGTCGACCGGCCCAACGGCGTCCTCGTCTCGGCGGACGACAAGTACCTCTTCGTCGCGGACAACAACAACGACACCATCGGCGGCGCGCGCCAACTGTGGCGGTTCGACCTGAAGGCCGACGGCGTCGTAGACGGCAAGAGTAAGAAACTGATCTACGACTGGGGCAAGGGGCGGGGGCCGGACGGCCTCAAGCAAGACACCCTCGGCCGGCTCTACGTCGCCGCCGGGCTGAACAAGCCGAACCGCTTCGAGCCGGACAAGGACATCAAAGCAGGCATCTACGTCCTCAGCCCCACAGGGAAGTTGCTCACGTTTCTGCCGGTGCCGACCGACGAGGTGACGAATTGCGCCTTCGGCGGCAAGGACCGCAAGACGCTGTACATCACCGGCGGCGGGGTGTTGTACAGCATCCGCACGACGGCCGCCGGTCGGCTGGTGTGGCCTGTGGCGAAGTGACGACATCACTTGGAGGCGGTTTCCGAAGTAGGTCCGGCGAGCCGAGCCGGACCGAGCCGTGCCGCTCGGCTCGCGGCACCTACTTCGTGGACGGTCACTTGCACGCCTCGAGGAACGCGACGAGGTCGGCCAACTCGCGTGGCGTCAGCACCTTGTCCATCCCCGCCGGCATGAGCGACACCTTGCCCGGCTGCATCGCCTCGATGCGGTCGCGCGGGATGCGCACCTGTTCGGTCGCGGAGGTCGCCAGGACGATCTCCTCCGGCGTCTCCTTGCGGACGAGGCCGCTGTGCGTCTTGCCCGTCGTCGTCGTGATGACCACGGGTTCGTAACTGCGGACGAAGCTCATGCTCGGGTAGACGATCGACTCGAGCAAGTCACGCGCGTTGCGGATCTTCCCGACCTGCGTCAGGTCCGGCCCGATGTTGCCGCCTCGGTATCCGATCGCGTGGCACGAGAAGCACGCGGCCTTGTCGCTGTGGAAGACCGCCTGCCCCCGGCGGATGTCGCCCGCTTCGAGCGAGGCGAGCATCTTGTCGAGCCGCGCCTTCTGGGCGACAGCGTCGGCGTCGAGTTCGGCGTAGAGCTTCTCGGCCTGCTTCCGTATCGCCGGACTGAACTTCGCCAGCCGGAGGCGCACCGAATCGACGCGGAGGCTCCCCCGAGCCGGGGCCGAGGAGAGTCCGGCGAGGAGCTTGCTGCCCACCTCGTCGGTCGATCCCAGAACATAAGCATCCAGCAGCCGGTCGAGTTCCATCGGGCCGGCAACGCGAAACGCGCCGGGCAATTCGGTGAGTTGACCGATCGTCAGACTGGCCTTACTCAGGATCGTCGCGGCCAGGCCGCGAACCATTACGGTGCGTTCTCCGTCGAGACGCGACACCGCCAAGCGGAAATGCTCGGCGGACAGGGCCGACGACACACCCGGTATCGAGGCGAGCGCGAGGAGACGAATCTCGTCCGGGCGGCGAACCGTGTCAGCGAGCGCGAGGAGCGATGGCGTGAGACCGGCTTTCGCGTCGAGTGGCAAGGCGCGAATCGTCGTCAAAACGTCGCGCTGGATCGCCTCGTCGGCGAGGGCCGACTTCAGGGCCGCGCCCCAACTCTCGGGCACCGGACGCAATGTCGCCCCGGCCATGCTCCGCAAGGCGCGACGCTTGACCAGAGGCGATGCTTTGGAATTCGTCAGCCGCGAGGCGAGGAACACCTGGATCGCCTTGCTTCCCGACAGGCGAGACAGGTTATTCGTCAACTCCTCCTCTTCGGCACCTTTGACCCGGTCGTCGGCCAGTCGGTTCTCGAACAGCGGCACGATGGCCTCAGCGTGTTCGGGCCGACGACCCGCGATCCACCAGCCGGCCTGACGCAAGGCTTGGTCCTCCGATGCGAGCGCACTCTTGACCGCATCGCTCTCGAGTTTCCCGTCCCGCATCTGGTCGAGGGCGACCAGGGCGGCCCGCCTAGTGTTGGGGTCGTCGGATTTCAGCCCCCGCGCGGTCGCCTCGCGGTCGCCGATCTCGATCAAGGCGTAGGCGATCGCGTGGTCGAGTGGCCGGTCGCCTCCCTTCGCCCGGAGGAGGGCCGGGACGTTCTTCGCGTCCCCGAGTCGGCCCAGCGCCTCGGCGGCGACTCGACGATTCGACGCCGACTTGCTCCCCAGGAGCTTGGTGAGGGTGTCCGTAGCCCCCCTATCGCGCCAAAGGCTTACGGAGTTCAGCGCGGCCTGGCGGACGCCTTCATCGGCATCGCCCAAAGCTTTGCCGACGAGCTTGCGAGCGTTCACGTCGTCGATCCGCGTGGCGGCCCAGACGACGTTCCTTCGGACGGAAGGCGAGCGGTTCGCGATAAAGAGACTCTCCATATCGTCAATTGTCGATTGTCCCTTCTTCCCGATTTCGTGCATGGCCCGGCGCATGACGAAGGGGCGATCGTCTGTGAGCAACGCGACGAGCGCCTCGTCGGTCATCTTCCCCCAGGCGAGGCGGTTGCCGCGCGGGTCGGCAATGACAGGAGCGCCGATGCGGCGGACGCGATAGATCGCGCCGAGGACATCGGGTTTGACGAGTTGCGACGTGGGGCAACAGAGTTTGTACCACCCGCCGGTATCGACCACGAGCAGGCTGCCGTCGGCGTCTTCGATGACATCGGTCGGGTGGAAGTCGCGGCTGGTGCAGACGAGGAAATCGCTGTCGCGCGTCGCGAACGTCGAGCCGAGTGGCTCGAGGACGTGGCGCGAAACCTTGTGCGTGTTGAACTGGACCGCGAAAAGGTTGTTGCGATACTCCGCGCCGAATTGACCCGACTCCAGGCGGTGCAGCCCGGAGGGGGCGGCGGGACCGAGGTGCGTCATCACGGGCATGAGCGTCGGCCCGGTCCAGGCGTGGGCGGCGTCGTGGATGACGCCGTGGTCCTTGCCGTGGATACCGCCGGGGATCGCGTGCAGGATCCCGTCGCGGTTGCCCCCGGCGGGGTTCTGCAAGAACGTCGTCGTGAAGAGGCGTTCGCCCTCGGGGGTGAAGACGACATCGACGGGATTGTCCATCCCGCCCGTCATCACCGGCTCGATGTCCCTGCCATCGGGCCTGGCGCGGAAGATGTGCGCGGCGCGCGTCACGAAGTCGGCCTTGCCGGGCCGCTTGTAGGTCTGTTGGGCGAAAGCGCCTTTCGTCCAGTAGATCCGGCCGTCGAGGCCGAGATACGGGCCGTGCAAATCATTCGCACAACCCGTAAGGGTCTTCCCCTCGAACCACTCCTCGCGCTTGTCGGCGACGCCAACGCCCTTGGTGTCGGTCAGCTTCCAGATGCTCGGCGGGGCGGCGACGAAGAGCGAGCCGTCGTGCCAGAGCGTGCCCTCGGGCAGCATCATCTTATCGGCGAAGACGGTTCGGCGATCATAGACGCCGTCGCCGTCGGTGTCTTCCAGCCGGAGGATGCGATGCGGCCGGTCGGCGAGCTGCTTCGCCACGGGTGCGTTGGTGCCGGACACGTCGGAGACGAAGAGACGACCGGCCTCGTCGAGGTCGATCGTGACGGGCCGATCGACCAGGCCCGGCTTCACCGCGAGTTCGATCGTGAACCCGGCGGGGAGGACGAACGTGCGCCCGTTGACCGTGATTTCGTTGGTGCGAGGGGGCGGCGCGGGCCAGGCGAGGGCTAGCAGCGCGACGAACAGGACGGCGACGCCTGCGAGACTGAGCCGAAGCATGAGGACACCTCCCGGAGCGCGGATTCGAACAGAGGCATCCTGACATGATATGAAGCGGACAGAGCGCGTCATCGAATGTAGGATGGAGGAAACCCCAACCTGGAGATCCTCCATTGGCAGGCAAGCCGTTCGACGCAACGATAAAAGACCTGATCGAAGCCGATGCCAAATCGTGGGCGGAGCTGGCATCCTCGAAACCGCCGACGAGCGCGAGCTTCGAGGACGCCGACGTGTCCAGTGTCTCGGCAGCGGCTGATAAAGTGCTGCGTGTCCAGGACGGCACCGGAGAATGGCTCCTCGATCTGGAGCCGGAGTCGGGCCATGCCGGCGACGCGCCCGACGCCCTGCACCTCTACTCGACCCTGCTGCAACGCCGACATCACCTCCGTGTGCGTTCCGTGTTACTCTTGTTGCGCCCCGAGGCGAACGCCACGACAGCGACGGGGGTTCTGGAGCGATTCCACCCCGACGAGGTAGAACCGTATCTCGTTTTCCGCTACCGCGTGGTACGATTATGGCAGGAGCCTGTCGAACGCTTCCTGCAAGGTGGCATGGGCACCCTGCCCCTCGCGGCGCTGACCGACGAGGCGCGGGGCCACCTCGCGGAAGTCGTGGACCGAATCGAGGCCCGGCTGAAGGCGGAAGCTAGCCCGGCGCTCACCGAGAGGTTGCTGGCGGGAACGTTCCTGCTGCTCGGACTGCGGTATCTGCCGGCAGAGATCCCAGAGAGATTGAGGAGGAACAAACTCGTGGAAGAATCATCGACCTATCAAATGGTGCGTCGGATTGGCCGTATCGACGAAGCTCGGGAAACGGTACTCGATATGGGATCCATCAAGTTCGGGCAACCGGCGGATGCCGCGATGCAATCTAAGATCGAGAGCATCACCGATCTCGAACGGCTCACCGCTCTTCGCAGGCGCCTGCTGTCCGTCTCCTCCTGGGCGGACTTGCTCGGCGCAAATTGAGCTTGGAGGAGCAGATCGGATGGAGCGATCTGATGGCACGGGCCAGGCACCCAGGACAGCAATCCTAGTCATCCTCGCCGTACCCCTCGCGGCGCTGACCGATGAGGCGCGAGGCCACCTCGCGGAGGTGGTGGACCGAATCGAGGCCCGGCTGAAGGCGGAGGCCAGCCCGGCGCTCACCGAGAGGTTGCTGGCGGGAACGTTCCTGCTGCTCGGACTGCGGTATCTGCCGCCAGAGATCCCAGAGAGATTGAGGAGGAACAAACTCGTGGAAGAATCATCGACCTATCAAATGGTGCGTCAGATTGGCCGCATCGAGGGAGTTCGACATACCTTACTTCGGCAGGGATCACATAAGTTCGGGCAACCGGAAGACCCGGCAACGCAGTCACGGATCGATAGCATCACCGATATCGAACAACTCGATGCGCTGATCGATCGTATCCCGTTCGTCTCCTCCTGGGCGGACTTACTCTCAGAGGTGTAGCCTCGAAAAACTGGGTCGATGGCGCGATCCGAATCCTGCTCGAACGAGAGGGCCGAGATGGACGACCACATCATGAAAGATTCATCGACCTATCAACTCATACTCCAGCGTGGCCGCATCGAGGGGGCTCGGGACACGTTACTCCGGCAAGGTTTGGTGAAGTTCTCCCAACCGGCGGATGCGGCGACACAATCACAGATCGACGGCATCACCGATCTCGAACATCTTCAAGCCCTCTGTGAACGTATCCTGTCCGTCTCCTCATGGGCGGACCTCGTCGCAGAGGCATGAGGAACGAACCCGATCCCGAATAACTGAGCGGAAACACACGGAGGCGCTCTACGCCCTCCTTCATCACGTCACGACACCGGGCAACTGAACACCTTCCAGATGTCGTGCGCGTAACCCAGGATGGTCCGGTCGGAGGAGAACTTGCCCGAACCGGCGACGTTGAGGATCGCCTTGCGCGTCCAGGCGTCGCTCTGGACGTAGAGCTGGCCGACGGCGACCTGCGTCTTGACGTAGGAGGTCAGGTCGGCGAGGTGCATGTAGTAGTCGCCCCTCGTCAGCAGCACGTCGCGGATCGGGGCGAAGATGCCGCGCTCGTGCGGGCTGAAGTGGTCGTTGAAGATCAGGTCCAGCGCCGCCTTCGTCTCCGGCTCGTTGTGGTAGTGCCACCACGGGCTGTAGAAGCCGCGACTCTCCTCCACCTGCGAGGCGTTCAGGCCGAACAGGAAGAAGTTCTCCTCGCCGCCCTCCTGGGCCATCTCGATCGTCGCCCCGTCGCGCGTGCCGATCGTCAGCGCGCCGTTCATCATGAACTTCATGCTGTTCTTCCCATTTTACCTATCTTGCCAATATTTCTTGCAATTCTTAGACTTGATCTGGGTACAATTCCACGCCGATCTATTTCCACGGTTTCATAATGTTGCCGGACGCCCTTCACAGCATGTTGCCGGACGCCCTCCACATCGAGCAGATCCGTACTGCCCTCTGGCGGGGCCGAGAGTTCGGACGAGCCGCAATTCTGGTGGGCGCGGGATTTAGTTTCAATGCATCGCCCGCTGTGGTATCTCCTCGCCCCTTCCCGACGTGGAACGACCTCACCGGCATATTGGCAAGAGAACTCCACCCGTCGTCGTCCTATAGCAATGCGTTGCGACTGGCAGAGGAGTACGAGGCAGCACATGGCCGACAGCGGCTCGACCAACTCATCAAGGAGTCGGTCCCGGATTCGCATTGGCAGCCGGGGAAACTTCACCGACTGCTCATGGGTCTACCCTGGGCTGATGTCTTCACGGTGAACTATGACACGCTGTTAGACCGAGCGGCCTTGCTTCTCCATAACCGTAAGTACGACGTAGTCCAGACGATGCAAGAAATCCCGGCCGCGTCCCGCCCCAGGCTGGTCAAGTTACACGGTAGTTTTCCTTCGTCCTACCCGTTCATCCTCACCGAGGAGGATTTCCGCACCTACCCCCGGCGATTCGCACCGTTCGTCAACCTCGTCCAACAGTCCATGATGGAAAACGTCTTTTGCCTGGTTGGGTTCTCCGGGGAAGACCCAAATTTCTTAGCTTGGTCCGGGTGGGTTCGCGACAACCTCGGCCCGCTCGCGCCGGTCATTTATTTGTGCGGCCTCCTGAACTTCAACGACGCCCAGCGTCGCCTACTCAACGCCCGGAACGTGACGCTCATCGACCTGTCACCGCTCTTTCCTACTCGGGATTTCCCAGACGCAGCCGAGCGTCACCGGCTCGCACTGGAATGGTTCTTACTGAGCCTTGAGAACGGCTGCCCGGCCGATCCAGTCTACTGGCCTCACTGGACCACCCCTCCCGGCACGCCGCCGTCGCCTGGACTACCCCCCCTCCTTCCCCCTCGCGTGGAGCCCTACCGTGCCGAACGATGGTCCCCCTCCTCCTTCTGAGCCCCGAGATGAAGTGGCCGAAGAAGCCGTAGAATGGGCGACGAACCGTGCTGCGTATCCGGGATGGGTCGTCGCACCGGAGCAAACCCGCTACCACCTCTCCGAACACACGCTGCGTTGGATTGGCCCCATCGTGGCGTCGGCACCTACTCGCCCACCATTGGAAGCCCTCCGCCTACTGGATGAATTGAACTGGCGCCTGGAGGTGGCATTGCTACCCCTCTACGATAATGTCGCTGATGTCGTCGAGCAATCCCTCCATGCCATCTACCCATTCCCTGGGAAGCCTGACATCCCAGAGCCTCCGCCAGCGGTGACCTTCGACGGTAGCTCCCTCCCACTGCATGAATGGGAAAAACACCGAAGACGTTGGCTCGACTTGTCCTTTGCTCTGCTCCGCTTCCACCGGGAAGAACGCCATCATCAGCGCTTCGATGAACTAGCCTCCCGCCTCCGACCCCGAGTCCTCACTTCTCCCTCTCTCTACGCCCGATGGTCCTACGAGCGATGCCTTTTTGCGCTGGCGCGAATGGATGACGCCTCCGCGCGGCAGGCACTCTCCGAATGGCCGATAGATGATGATGACCCGGCATGGACTATCCGTCGAGCGGCGATCCTCGCCGAACTCGGGGAAGTCACTGAAGCGCAACGAATCGCCGAGGATGCTCTTCGACGAATCAGGTCTTCCTCCCACGGTCCGGCTCACATACCTTCGGTCTCGCGAGAGGGGTGGGCAATGCTCCTGGTCAATGCTCTTGAGACATCCAGCTGTCTCGAGAGAGGCCAGACGCTACCGGAGTCTCGCGGGCGGTTCGAGGCGTTGGAGCGGCTCCGCTGTAACCCCTGGGAGGCGTTCCGACGGCTCACTGACCTTCTGGATAGTGCCCCGCCTCGCCCTAAATCGCAGAATCAACGTCATTCCGGTTTCAGCCTTGGCTCGGTCTTTGATGCGTATAGTTCAGGCGTGGGGCGAGAACTGCCCCCCGCTTACCAGTTCTCCCGCTTGGCAGAAGAGGGGCCATTCCCTCCCAAGGTGGGGCGCGTCGGTTATTCTGGCAAAACGCTCAGCCGCGTGTCCGAGTGGCTCGCCAACGACGACCCGGTTAGGTCGCACTCCCTCGCGTGTCGTCTGCTTAATTCGGAACTGATCGAGCAATATTTCGTCCTCCACAGGGTCGCGACTTTATCTGTTGACGTGGTGAGCGACCTCGTGGAGTGTTGCCGGAGTGCTCTCGACCAAGCCGAACCCGTCGCTGGTGGCTCCCTATTCGGCCCTGACGCGGCAGTTGTTCGCCACCGTGCGACTGATCGACTCGACGCGGCCGTTCTTCTGCTCTCGCGACTCATCCCCCGGATCCCGTCCGAGCAGGCGGCGCGGTTCCTGCCGCGTGTCCTCCTCCTGTTCCAGTCCGAGGCGGTCCGCAAGTCGCTTTCTCGCCCAGAAAAAATCGGGGCTTTGTTGAAGGCCGCCCTCAGCGCAATGACCCCGGCCGACATCAGCGCTTCCCTACTCCACCTAGTCCAACTGCCGATACCCGGCTCCCCAGAACTCCCCGTCATTCACCCAGAGCAATGGCCGATCGTACCTACTTTGCTTCCCGACCGGATCGACCCGCCGTCACGCGACGCTGCGCCGGATGCTTGGGCGGGTCGTGTACGATCCCTGGTCGCCTTGCTCCGTGTGGCACCGTTCCTGGTTCGTGGCACAGTAGCGATGCTGCTCCAGCGCATCTCCGACATGGGCTGCCTCGACACGGAGGAACGGACGCGGTTCGCCGATGCACTATGGGCGATGCGGGACGAGGTTTCTGGTCTCCCTTCGGTGTATCCTTACCACCGCTCAGTGCTGCTGAAGTTGCCGGAACCTACGCCAGGATTGGCTGATTCGGCCGTACATGCTTATCTGAGGCGGTCCGACATCGCTCGCTTTCGCACTCGATCCAGAGGCGCGGACGGGAAAGAGAGTACGAGTTTCGTTATGCTTGCTGGACCCGATGAGTTTTTGACCGACTGGAGACATGCGGCCCCGGCGATACCGCGCCGCGCGGACGGCCCCAGGTCAATCACGCCTTCGGGCTCGGATTTGACTGTACTCATCCAAAAAATACGGGCGTGGTGGGACGAAGAGGGGCGGCCGTTGCTTACGGACAAGCGCCCGGCGTCACCAGCGTTCGGGCCAATCAAGGAATCCATCCGCCAGCGGTGCCTTGAGATCCTCGATGTCATCCGCGATGTGGTGATGTCTCGAACTCCAAAAGGCCAGCGAGGAGCCGCCTTGGCTACTCAGTCGCTCGCCCTTGTCGAGGAATTCCAACAAGTCGATGTCGCCACCCACGCGATCCAACCTGCGATCCTCCACTTCCGACCGGCCACAGAGGCCGAGGTCGAATCCCAACTCGTCGCCGGGCTCGTCTCCTCTCAAGAGAGTGAATACATACAGGCCATTAGAGGACTGCTTTTCTGGCTTGAAACCCAGTTGCCTCGTAGTCGTCGCCCTCGTGGGTTCGACCTTCCGCCACCCCCCGCCCATCTCTTGCAACAACTCGGTATCAACATCGCGGCGCGTCGCCAGCCCGGTCTATTCGACTCACTCCGTGCGGCGAGCTTTGTCTGTTCCGACGTTCCGACTTTGGCGACTCCTCCCTTCTTGTCTTCCGTGGTACTCGGGCTTCGCTATCTGTTCAGCGAGGCCTCGTATCGAGATAGGAGCGATTCCGACGGTCTCATCCCCTATCTCCAGGTTCCCTCTTACCGAGTCGTCATCGCTCGCCTGGCCTATGCGATCTCAAGGATTATACCAGCCGAAACGATAGTGACCCAGTGGCTCGCCGCAGCAGTTGCCGATCCATTGCCAGAGGTACGGGCTGCTGCACAGGGCGATTGAAAGGTTATTTTGAGGATAGATACACACAGGAACACGTCTTGATTCTCTCTAATTACTGAGGAGAGAAGATGTGGTGCAAAGTCCAACAGTCCCCTTCCCAGAAATATCCCTTCGGCTCGGCTCACGACACCGGGCAGCTGAACACCTTCCAGATGTCGTGCGCATAGCCCAGGATGGTCCGGTCGGAGGAGAACTTGCCCGAACCGGCGACGTTGAGGATCGCCTTGCGCGTCCAGGCGTCGCTCTGGACGTAGAGCTGGCCGACGGCGGCCTGCGTCTTGACGTAGGAGGTCAGGTCGGCGAGGTGCATGTAGTAGTCGCCCCTGGTCAACAGCACGTCGCGGATCGGGGCGAAGATGCCGCGCTCGTGCGGGCTGAAGTGGTCGTTGAAGATGAGGTCGAGCGCCGCTTTCGTCTCCGGCTCGTTGTGGTAGTGCCACCACGGGCTGTAGAAGCCGCGACTCTCGGCCACCTGCGAGGCGTTCAGGCCGAAGAGGAAGAAGTTCTCCTCGCCGCCCTCCTGGGCCATCTCGATGGTCGCCCCGTCCCTCGTCCCGATCGTCAGCGCTCCGTTCATCATGAACTTCATGTTGCCGGTGCCCGACGCCTCGTAGCCCGCCGTCGAGATCTGCTCGGACAGGTCGCTCGCGGGGATGAGGCGCTCGGCGAGGCTGACGGAGTAGTTCGGCAGGAAGACCACCTTGAGGCGACCGCGAATCGCCGGGTCGTGGTCGATGACGGCGGAGATGTTGTTGATGAGCTTGATGATGAGCTTCGCCAGCGTGTAGGCCGGGGCGGCCTTGCCCGCGAAGAAGACCGTGCGCGGCGGGACGTTCAGCGACGGGTTGTTGCGCAGGCGGTTGTAGAGGACGACGCAGTGCAGCGCGTTGAGGAGCTGACGCTTGTACTCGTGGATGCGTTTGATCTGGCTGTCGAAGATCGTGTTGGGATCGACTTCGGGGCCGCCCTGGGAGCGGAGCCAGTCGGTGAAACGGACCTTCGCCTGGCGCTTGGCCTGGCGGAATTGGTCGCGGAACCCGGAGTCCTCGACGAGCGGGCGGAGGCGGTGCAACTCGGCGAGGTTGGTGATCCACCCGTCGCCGATCGTCTCGGTGATGAGCTTGGACAGGTCCGGGTTGCACAAGAGCAGCCAGCGCCGGGGCGTGACGCCGTTGGTCTGGTTGCCGAAGCGCTCGGGGTACATCTCGGCGAAGTCGCGGAGCGTCCGCGTCTTGAGCAACTCGGAGTGGATGGCGGCGACGCCGTTGGTCGAGTGCGTGCCGACGACCGCGAGGTTCGCCATGCGGATCTGCCGGACGGGGCGCTCCTCGACGAGGCTCATGCGCTGGAGACGAGCATCATCGCCGGGGAACTTCTGGCGCACCTCCTCGAGGAATCGGCGGTTGATCTCGTAGATGATGTCGAGCTGACGCGGCAGGAACCACTCAAAGAGGCGTACCTGCCACTTCTCGAGCGCCTCGGGCAGGAGCGTGTGGTTCGTGAAGGCGAGCGTCCGCTGGGTGAGATCCCACGCCTCGTTCCAACTGAGGCGGACCTCGTCGAGGAGGACGCGCATCAGCTCGGCGACGGCGAGCGCGGGGTGCGTGTCGTTGAGCTGGATGGCGACCTTGTCGGGGAGCGTGCGGAAGTTCGTGTTGCGCCGGCGGAAGCGCGCGATGATGTCGGCCAGCGAGCAGGCGACGAGGAAGTATTCCTGGAGGAAGCGCAGGCCCTTGCCGTTGTCGGTCGAGTCGTCGGGGTAGAGGACGCGCGTGAGCGCCTCGGCGGCGACCTTGTCGTGAACGGCTCCGATGAAGTCGCCGCTGTTGAATTCGTTGAGGTCGAAGAAGCCCGGCGACCCCGCGCCCCAGAGGCGGAGCGTGTTGATCGTCTTGCCACCGTAGCCGAC
>JANXSH010000186.1 GCA_025356615.1 Planctomycetia bacterium
GGGTAGAGGGGATTGGGATACAGTCGCTCTCGCATCTCGAGTACCTTCTCGAAGGCTTTCTTTGCCTCAGCGAACTTGCCCGCCCGAGATAGCGACAATCCGCGCCACTCGAGCCTCACCGCCTCCTCGATCTCCCCGAACCGCTTCCACGCCGCCGCGTCCGGCGGGCCTACCGCCCAGGCCGTGCCAGCGAATGCCAATAAGAGCATCGTCGCGAATAGTCGTGTCATGTCACTTCCCGCCCCGGTTGCCGAATGTCCCCGTCCTCGAGTCGTCGTTCAGTCGCCCGGCCCCGAGAGGACGAACGCCGCCCACGCCTTCGGCGGCGAGGTCTTCGCGCCCTTCGCCGGCTTGCCCTTCGGCCCGTCGAGGACGACTTTCAGGTTCGGCCCGCGCCCCCGCGCCCACTCCCTCACGCTGCCGGGGTCGCGGTAGACTGCCAGTTGCGCCCGCCGCATCGCCTCGGCTGGCGTCGCCTTGTTCGCCCACATCTCGCGGTAGAACAGCGCCATCAGCGCTGCGGTCGCTTCGTCGTCCACCTTCCACAGGCTGGCGACGACGTTCCGCGTCCCCGCGACGTGGAAGGCGCGGGCGAGGCCGAAGACGCCCTCGCCGCCAGCGATGTCGCCCAAGCCCGTCTCGCAGGCCGACAGCACCGCGAGGTTCAGCCGACGCAGGTCCAGCCCGGCGATGGCGTCGGCGGTGACGACGCCGCGATTGGGCGTGCCCTCGAGGTTGGCCCCGGCGCAGACGAGCCCGGAGAGTACCATCGGGCTGCGCGCCCCCGCACCGGCGCGCTCGTTGATTCGCCCGAGACCGAAGAGCTTCTCATCGAGTTGCAGGACGGTGCGGAACTTGGCGTCCGCGAAGTAGCCGTGCGTCGCCAGGTGCGCGGAGTCGGCGCGCGGCAGTCCCGCCAAGAGCGCCGCAGCGCTCGCCCCGTCGCCGGTCAGAGAGATCAGCTTGCGCTCGCCCGCGAGCTTCTTCAGCGAGGCGGCCTCGGCCCTCGTGCCGGGCAGAGCGGGCCAGAGCGCCTTGCCCTCGACCGGGCCGCGCAGGGCGAGTACGGATCGTGAGGCGGGCGCATCGTCGTAGGCGACGCCGCCCATCGCCAGGACGGTCGGCTTCGCGGGAGCCTTGTCTCGCTTCGCTGTCAACTGGTCGAGCAGGAAGGGGCCGTGCGGCACCGTCACGAGTAGGTGGTCCTCGAGGAGGATCGTGCCATTCGCCTTCCCTGGTAGGGCTGCCCACGGCAGACGTGACAGGGCCATGTCGGGGCTGAGGTACACGGTCTTCGTCCCCGTCGGGAGCCGCTTCGCCAGGGGATTCCAGACGAGATCGCGCAGCAACCCCGCGTACTTCGCATCTCCGTCGCCGTCGCCGATGGCGCGACGCCAGAGGCCGAGCGCCTCCTCGATCGGCTCCGCCCCACCGAGTTCGACGCGCGTGACCGCGTCGCGGGTCACGACGAACGCGACGTAGTGCGGGGTTAGTTTCTCGCCCTTCTTGCCGGGCTTCTTCGGATCCTGCTCGATTCGCGTGTAGCGCAGCAGGTCGATGAACGCCGCGCCGGCGGGCAGTGCCTTCCGCAACTGGCCGGGCGTGGCCCTGGCGAGGTCGGCGGAGCGTTTCAGAGCGGGCAGCAGCGGACGCAGGGCCGCCTCCTTCTTGCGGATCTGGTCGTCGATCGCGTCGAGGCGTTTGTCGCGCGCTTCGGCCTTGACCGCATCGACCGGGGCGAGCAGCAGTCGCTCGCGCTCGCGCTTGAGGTACAGGACGGCGTCCCACAGCCCGCGTGCCTCCTCGGAAGATGCGGCGAGGACGGCGAGGTGCCTGCGCTCGTAGACGCGGGACAGAGCCGCCTTCGACTGCCACACGGCCGCGTAGGTATCCGTTTTGGGTAAGCGAGCGGTGGCGGACAGGTAGGCGTCGCGCGCTATCGGTTGTGAGGTGAGATAGTTCAGGGCCGTCGCCTCGGGGGCGACAGCGGCCAGGGACACGGCGGAATCGCCGTACATCTGGAGCGCGCGACGAAACAACGGCTCCGCCTTCGCGTAGTTTCTTTGGGAATGGTGCAGCATGGCCAGGTTGTTCAGGTTGGCGGCCAATTCGGGGTGCCCCTGCGGGTAGCGCTCCTTGGGATACAGTACTTCGGTCATTTCCAGGGCACGCGCATACAGCGGCTCTGCCTTTGCGTACTCGCCTTGCAAAGAGTGCAGGACCGCCATGTTCCTAATGCTGAGCGCCAGGTGAGGGTGCCCCTGCGGGTAGTCGGTCTTGGGATACAGTGCCTCGTACATCACCAGGGCACGCGCGTAGAGTGGCCTGGCCTCCGCGTACATGCCTCGCGTCAGATGTAGCTCGGCGAGGTTGTTCAGGCTCCGTGCCAGGTCGGGGTGCCCCTGGGGGTAGCGAGCCTTCGGATACAGCGCCTCGGACATCTCCAAGGCACGCTCGTACAGCGACTCCGACTTCTCATACTCTCTCTGGGCCTGATACAACCCGGCGAGGTTGTTCAAGCGCAGAGTTAGGTTGGGGTGCCCCTGTGGGTAGAGTTTCTTCGGATACAGCGCCTCGGTCATCTCCAGTGCGCGCGCGTACAGAGGTTCCGCCTTCGCAAAGTCGCCCTGCTGGTGGTGCATCAAGGCCAGGTTGTTCAGGCTACTGGCCAGGCCGGGATGCCCCTGCCGGAAGCGTTTCTTTGGGTAGAGTGCCTCGAATATCTCCAGGGAGCGGCGGAACAGCGGCTCTGCCTTCGCGTACTCGTTCTGTGCTAGGTACAGCAGGGCCAGGTTGTTCAGACTGGTTGCCAGGTCGGGGTGTCCCTGTGGGAAGTCCTTCTTCGCGTACAGCCTCCCATTCATTTCGAGGGCTTGCGCGTTCAGTTGCTCCGACTTCGCGTAATCTCCCTGATCCTGGTGGAGCAAGGCCAGATTGCCCAGGCTCTCGGCCAGGTGGGGGTGCCCTTGTGGGTAGAGGTTCTTCGGGTACAGCCGCTTGCGCATCTCCAGAGTACGGCGGATGAGCAACTCCGCCTTCCCGTATTCCCCCTGCAATCGATGCAGCACGGCAAGGTTGTTCATGCTCAGGGCCATCTCGGCGTGCCCTCGAGGGTAGAGGGGCTTCGGGTACAGTTCCTCGTTCATCTCCAGGGATCGGCGGAAGAGTGGCTCCGCCCTCGCATAGTCGCCCTGTAGTTGGTGTAGGAAGGCCAGGTTATTGAGGCTCTGGGCGATGTCGGCGTGCCCCTGGGGGTAAAGTCCATTGGGATAAAGCCTCTTTCGCAGTTCGAGTACCTTCTCGAACAGTTTCGTCGCCTCGCCGAGTTTTCCGGCCTGATATAGCGCAACGCCTCGCTCGTTCAGCCTCCTCGCCCCCTCGATCTCCCCGAACCGCCTCCACGTCGCCGCGTCCGGCGGCCCCGCCGCCCACGCCGTGCCGAAGTACGCCAACAATAGCATCGTCCCGACAAGTCGCGTCATGTCGTGCCTCCTATTTCTTGCCGCCCAGGTTGCCGAACGTCACCGCCCGTGTGTAGCGGAAATGCTTGCCGACACGCTTCTGCACCTCGTCGTTGACGCGCTCCATCGGACTGCCGCCTCCGACGATGGTCTTCATCGACGGGCCTCGTTCCTTCTCGTTCGTGACCAGGGCACCGTTCTCGAACCACGCGACCGACAGTCCGGTCTCGGCACCGAACGGTTGCGGCCCCAGGTCCGCGAGCAGCGTCTTCAGGTCCACGTCCTCGGGCAACGGGTCGTCGCGACAGAGCAGCACCATCGTCTCGAACCCGGCGGGGCCAGGCTCGAGCCCCCACCAGCCCCAAACGTCCGCTTCTTGCGGCAAGAGGAGGCTCGATACAGGCTTCTCTGGGGGTCGATCGTTCCATTCGCCCTCTACCCACGGGTACATCGGGATCACGCCCCCCTCACTATCGATCCACAGGATGTAGACATACGCCGGTCGGTTCAGTTCGGCGCGCACGCGGACGTAATCGCCCATTCGCATCGGGCGCGCTGCGGGGTCGCGCAACGGCGTCGGCTGATCGCGGAACCTATCGCCCGGCCGTCGCATGTCCGCATCGATGAATCCCTTTAGCGCCGCGAGTGGAACCGGAGCGGG
>JANXSH010000204.1 GCA_025356615.1 Planctomycetia bacterium
GGTGAAGCCGAAGTTCATCGTCGCGCTGGGCGGGACGGCGGCGCAGAACCTGTTGAGGACGACGACCGGCATCACGCGGCTGCGCGGCAAGGTGTACGAGTACATGGGCGTGCCGCTGATCTGCACGTTCCACCCGTCGGCGCTCTTACGGGACGAGACGCAGGCGATGAAGCGCGACTGCTGGGAAGACATGAAGTTGCTACTGCGGACGATGGGCCGCCCCATCCCGCCGACGAAGTGATTCACCGCCCGTCATCGGAGTCACCAAACGCCGCACGCGACGCGGGCCGAGGAACGATTCGGGCGAAGAATTGCGGCCGAGGTGTTGATCGCCCGCCGCGCGGGTTGTAAAACGAAGTGACCGGAGAAATCCGGACGCGGTGGCTGTAGCTCAGTTGGTTAGAGCGCCAGATTGTGGTTCTGGATGTCGCGGGTTCGAATCCCGTCAGTCACCCTCGGCAGAAGTCGCACGAAAGGCTTGAAAAGCTAGGCAATTCGCAACGGCTACCCGGCATCGCGGCGGGTAGCCGACAAGCCGAGTATACCCCGGATTCGGTGCCCCGGCCACGAATTCAGTGCCCCGAACGGCGGATTCAGTGCCCCAATTCGGTGCCCCGGCATTCCCAAATCCCTCGCTGTCCGTGGTACACTTACGAGTCATTCCGCCCAAATTGGGCGGAAGTGCGGGCAACGACTCGGGAGGGCGGGCGAGATGGGAGAGAACCGCAAACGCCTAGTGGAGATGTTGGACGGCAGGCCGAAGTCGGAACAAGAACTGATTGCCGAGTGGCTTTACAAGCTCGTCTCACGGTCGATGTTCGACGCGGAGGTTTGCAACCGCGAGCCTGACCCGTTTCGTTGGAAACTCGCCACGGCAGTCGTCGTCCAGGTCGTTGCGGGAACAGTCGCAGAAGGCGATGCCTTGCTGCTAGACACGCGAGAGAACGGGACGAAGGTCGTTCGTGTTCTCGAAGTCTCTTTTCCCACCAGCACGCCACAAAAAGCGATGGGAGTCGGTGATATCATCGGCCTTACACTCGGCGGCGTGCTGGTCAAGGAAGTCAAAGAAAGCACACGCCTACGCGGGTTCGGCGTACTTCCCCGACTCGCCAAGACCACGAAGAAGGCGAAGCTAAGCCCTCAAGCGAAGCCGCCCGCCAAGCCGAAGACGTGAACAGCCAACGGCCGAATACGCCACTAGGTCAGGAATCCACCCGCCCTCCGGTCGTTGCAGTTCGCCCACCCGTGGGCGAAAGCTCGGAAAAGCCCCGATCCGCCACGAAGGGTAGAAAGTCATGGGCGAGACGATCAGTCGTTGCCCACGACGTGCCAGAGTTGATGAAAACCGCAAGGCAGCTTCGTGCTATTCGACCGCTAGAAACGCTTTCTCTAACTCCTCAATGCCCGACTTGATTTCCGAGCGGGTCGTTTGCACCCACCGCCGAATGAGGGAAGGTCGGTTCGCGTTGACCTTTTTCACAATCTCCTCTTCCCGCTCAGCCCGTGCAATGTCGCGTTCGATGGGGAGCAACCGGGACTTCTCCTGAAACTCTCTTTCACCTGCGGACGTGCTGCGGTCGATTTGTCCCATCAAGATCGGCTTCGCCTCCGCAAGCACTCTCGCTCTTGTGTCCATCTCGAACTGTTGAAGTTCCATCTGCATCAGCTTGACATTCCCCTCCAACCGAGTGGAAACCAATCGTTCGGTGCCTTGCGAGAGCTTGGTGAACGCTTCGCCCTTGCGTGCGTTCAACCCACCGAGGCCGCGACGATTCTTGCCCCACCGGGCGTCAAGTTCGGCGTCCATCTTGCTGCCGAGTGCGGAAGCTTCCTCACTCTCCCGTCTCAGCGGTTGGACGGCATCCACATCGGCCAGTTTCAGCAACCAGAAGCGATGTTCTGTGTTGAGGGCGTTCGCCCGGTTGAGGGCGATCAGGCAGCGAGCCGTTTCCGCGGTTTGCCGCGACTTGTTGACTTCAACCGGCACATCGTTCGCGTGATCGCCACCGGCCTGAACCGTTTCCGCGGTTTGCCGCGACTTGTTGACGGTGGCGAGTGTGAACCAAGTCGCTGCGGCCAACACCAATACGGCCCCGATAGCCAACAGAAGCAGGGTAGACCTTCGCCGTTGAGTCGGGGTGCGGTAACGAGGTAGTTCGGAGGTGGAGGCAGCCTGCGATGCGAAATCGAGCGAGTCGTGGGCTGACACCGCGGCGGACGCTCCCGGTGCCTCGAAACGGTTCTGGCACGCAGGGCACATGACGACGCGGCCGAACTGCTCTTCACGAACTGTCAGCGAGTGCCGACACGTCGGGCATTGGATGACGATGGGCACGGGTGCTTCTCCGGTCGAGGGCGGAAGCGGGACATTTTGATTGTAGCTCACACGCCGATGGTGTCATCCCGTGGAGTCACTCAGGTGCGTCGGGCCGATTCAAGGCCGTGACGAGAAGGTTGCGGAGCGTGGTCCGCTCATCTGGCGAGAGACGGGAAAGTAGCTCAGAGACCATACGGCAAAGGAATCGTGTTCTAGAGTGTGGAATCCCAGCACTTTCGGAGCGATTCATGTCGGTGTCGAATATTCAGCGGCGGGCATATCGCAGTGATCTCACATTGGCGCAATGGGG
>JANXSH010000207.1 GCA_025356615.1 Planctomycetia bacterium
AGCAGTGCCCTCGCTCGTCGGCCTGGTGCAGGACGGCGGCGCGGACAAGGCGACTCGACTCGCGGCGGTGGATGCCCTCGCACGCATCGGGGCCGAACTCGGGCCGGAAGTATTGAAGCGCGAGGACGACCCGATCGTCAACACGATGGCCTCCGCCCTGGGGTCGGACGACCTCCGCATACAGGCGGCGCGAGCGCTGGCGGGGTTCGGACCGTCGTCGAAGTCTGCGATACCCGATCTCGTGTCTCTCCTGAAGGAGCAGAGTCCCGATCTACGGATCGCCGTGTGCCAGGCACTCGGCGCGACGCTCGATCCCGATGCGGCATTGCCCCTTCTGGGTCAACTGAGGAGCAAGGACCAAGCCGCGCAGGCGGCAGCGATCGCACTGGCCCGGCTGGGGCCGGCGGCCCGGCCGGCGCTACCCGCACTGATCGCGGCCCTGACCAAGGACAAGCAGGAGGTCCAATTCGCCCGACCCGTGTTGGAGCGTCTCGGCGAGACGGCCGTACCGAGCTTGCGAGAGGCGCTCGAGAGTTCGGACGATGGCATCCGCCTCGGTGCGGCAGAGGTGTTGGGGCTGCTCGGCCCGCGAGCCGGGGGGACGGCGGAGGCGCTCGTCGCCCGGCTCGAGGACAAGAAGCCCGTCGTCGCACTCGAAGCGGCGCAAGCGCTCGTGCGGGTCGATCTGTCGTCCGCGTCGAAGGCCGTGGGGCCGCTCGGCAAGCTCCTCGCTTCGGAGGACAAGGCCGTCGTCGCCGGGGCCGCCTTCGTCCTCGCGGAACTCGGCTCGATCGCGAGACCGCTCGTGCCGGAACTGCTCACCATGCTCGCGGGGAAGGACGAGACGCGGGCCGCTCACGCCGCCAGCCTGCTCGGCGGCATTCGTCCGGCGACGAAGGAAGTCCTGGCGGCCCTCGAAGCCGGGCTGAAAGGCCCGAAGCTCGTCCGGCCCGTGTGCGTCGAGTCACTCGGTCGGCAGGGCGACGCTTCCAAGGGGGCGATTCCCGCGCTGCGGAAGTGCCTCGACGATTCGACGCTCCGCGACACAGCCGCCCTCGCTCTGGTGCGGATCTCCCGCGAGGAGTCGGCCCTCGTCGTGGAGAAGCTCGGTCCCGATATCGCCTCGCGGGAGGCCCCCGCTCTCGCCGCGCTGGCCGGAATGGACCCGCCCCCTGCGGAGGCGTTACCCGTCCTGCGTAAGCTCCTGGGGGATGCCCGCCTGGGAAGTCAGTCCTTGTTCGTGCTGTCACGCATGGACCGCGTCGCGCGGGCCAAGGCGGTGCCGGACCTCGTCACGCTGCTCGGCTCGTCGAACGTGCCGATCCAGAGACGGGCGGCGGATATGCTGGGCGACCTGAGCGCCCTCGCCGCCCCCGGCCTGGCGCAGGCGCTCAAGAGTCCGAGTACGAGGACGCGCGTCGGGGCGATGACGGCGCTGCGGTCGGACAAGTTCCGCACGCTGGTGAAGGATCGGACATCGTTGCTCGACGCGCTGGAAGACACCGATATCGAGGTGCGCGAACAGGCCGGCGAAGCGCTCGCCGTGCTAGGCGTGTCCAGCGAGCCGAACCTCCAGCGCGTCACGGAGTTGCTCGACAGGCCGGAGGCCGACTTGCGTCGCTTCGCCGTGCGCATCCTGCTGGCCGGCCTCGACAAGCCCGACTTGCCACTCGATCGGAGGCTGGAAGAGTGCCTGTTCGACCCGGACGAGGGAGTGCGGATGAACGTCTGCTTCTCGCGGGTGACGACCAAGTCCCCGTCGTTCGGGGTCGTGGCGAGCGACGATCCCAGCTACAACGTCCGCATGGCGGCGGACCTCGCCGCGCGAAAGTCCCACTCGTTCGCGACCCGAGTCGAGAGCGAGGAGAGTCTGCAAAGGCTCGTCCGAATCGGCGACCCGAGATGGCTCCTCGAACTCGTCGGCACGACGGACCCGAAGGAGGATGCGATACGGAAAGCCTTGCCGGAACCCCTGGGGCAGATGACCCGAGGGGTGGATTTGTCGAATCGCATCAGCGCCTTCGTCGCCCTCGATCGGCTGCGAAAGCAACCCGGCCCGGCATCCGAGCGATTCCTCCAGAGCATCCTCCTGGGCTGGGACGACTCCTCCCGCCTCGAAGCGATCAACGCCGTCCGACAACCGTCCCCGGCCTCCGTCGCGATCCTCACGCACCGCCGGGAGGTCGAGTGGAATCCCGAGATCCGCGCCGCCATCGACCGCGCGCTGACGAGGCGGAAGCGTTAGCGACGGAAGTATTCCCCCCATCCGTCGCTAACGCTTCCGCCTCG
>JANXSH010000214.1 GCA_025356615.1 Planctomycetia bacterium
AGGTAGACCAACACGCTCCGCGCCCGGATCTGGAACTTGCCGATGCGCTCGGCCTTCACGAGCTTCTCGAAGTCGTCGCTCCGGGCGGTGAAGCCCGGCGGGATCGGCAGGTCGAGCATCACCATCGGGGCCGAGTTCGCCTGGCGATTCACCACCGTTGCCTTGACTTTGAGCGTCTCGTCCAGGGCCAACGTCGTCCGGTCATACGCCAGCGTGATCGTTAGCGGGCCGGCCTCCTCCGCCTTCTTCGCCTCGGGCGTGTGGTAGCGGAAGACGATCTGGTAGCTCATCGCCGATTTCGTCTTCTCGCTCAGTTGGACCCTCGTCTTGCCCGGCTTCAGGTACTTCGTGATCTCCACCAGCTTCAGCACCTCGGGCTGGACCGTCAGCATCTCGCGATGGTCGCCGACGACCAGCTCGGCCCGGCGGTCGGTCTGCTTGTCGTCGGGCGTCCCCGAGGCGGCGAGCAGCGCCTTGAGGGCGAGGACGGTCGCCTGCGTCGAGTGCCAGGTGCCGTTGGGATCCTTCTTGGAGACGAGCCACGCCAGCGCGCCGCGAACGCTGTCCGCGTGCCGCTTGCCGGCGTGCAGCGCCAGCGCGGCGAGGGCGGTCGTCTCGACGTTCGCCGAGAGGCCGCTGCCGTGGAAGACGGCTCGCGTCCCCTGTGGCTTCGTCCAGAAGACGAGCCGCCCGTCCTGTTCCTTCTGGCGCATCTCGTCGAGGCGACCGAGGTACGGTATCGCCGATGTCCCCTGCGGGTCGAGGGCCAGCAGCGCGTTGGCGACGAGTGCCAGAGTATGCGGATCTTTGATGTCCTCGGTCTTTTGGGAGAGGAGATACTGTTTCGTCAGTCCTCCACGGTCCTCGGCCTTGCCGTTCGCATGGACGGCCCAGGCGATGTACGCCGTGATCGGAAGCGTTTGGGCGTCGTAGCCGCCGCCGGTCAGGTGGGCACCGTGGGCGTCGGTCTTCCATGAGCCATCGGCCTCACGCTTCGAGAGGATCCACTGGCGCGTCCGGGTCAACAAGGCCGGATCGACATCGTGGACCTTCGCCATGTCCTCGAACTCCATCAGGCCGTAGGCCGTCAGGTTGACGCTCGCGGGTGGCTTG
This sequence comes from Planctomycetia bacterium, assembly GCA_025356615.1. Classification (GTDB taxonomy): domain Bacteria; phylum Planctomycetota; class Planctomycetia; order Gemmatales; family Gemmataceae; genus JANXSH01. The sequence goes on from JANXSH010000214.1 coordinate 1,114, forward strand.
CCGTACCAGTCGAACCCACCGCCGTTCACCTCGAAACCGACGAGACGCTGATAGCCGAGGTGTATGTACTGCCTCGCCTTGGCCTCGACGTTCGGGACGCTGAGGCGGTTGCGGCGCAGGTAGTCGAGGGCGAGGACATTCGGGTACGTCGCCGAGGAGGTCTGCTCGAAACAGCCCGACGGCATCTGGAAGATGCCGTCCAGCCCTTCGACGAGTTGGCTGAAGCCGGACGGATACACCTTCACGAACGCCTTGACGCTGCCCTCGATCACGCCTTCGGGGACGGTCAGCGTGTGGTCTGCCGGTCGGCCTAGCGAGCCGTTGAGCGTCGTTTCGACCTTCCGCCCGTCGGGGACGATCTCGATCTCGCGTTCGATGGCGTCGCTCACGCCCCCCGCGATGGCGAGGACGCGGAGCGTGTGGACGCCGACGCGCGTGACGCGGATCGGGTAGCGCATCCCGCGCACCTCGCCGGCGGCGAGTTCGATCGACTGCTCGGCCTTGCCCACCAGAGTGAACCACGGCTGTTCGGTGAGCGTGAGCTTCACCGTTTGCGGCTTGCCGGAGTGGTTGTGGACGACGACCGGAATGCCGACCTCGTCGCCGCGCGTCATCGTCACGGGCAGGTTGAGATCGACGAAGAACGACTGGAACACTTTGACCGGCATCTGAAGCGCACCGAGCCGGCCATCGCCCGTGACCGCACTCGCCGAGAGCCGCCACGTCGTGATCGAGTCCGCGAGCGGGATCGTAATCGGCTCGAGCCTGCCCTGGTCGTCGGTGACGAGATCGGGCCGCCAGAGCAGCGTCTCGGGGAAGTAGTTGCGGACGCGCGGGGCGGGCCTCGAGTCGTCGTTGCCGAGATCAGTGCTGGAAAGGGCGTAGATTTCACTGTCTGGATCCATGGCACCGTTTGCAGGACCCTTGTCGGTGGCGAATCCTTCCATCGACCTCGACCCGTCCACGATGATCACAACTGTCCCGGCGCTCTTGGCCATCTTGCTGCCGACGAACTCGAAGGCGTTCTTAGTTCCCGCCCCGAAGAAGATGAGGCTGAGGACCATACCGCCACCCAGGACTATGAAGAACACCATCCCGACGCCGTGGAACTTGAGGACGGTCCCGAAGGGCACGCACGTCCACAAGGTGATGTAGCCCGCGAGGAGTGAGCCGAGGATCAGGCCCACCCAACCCCTGGCGACCTGCTGGAGGCGCTCGCGCTGGAGCGTCTGCATCTCTTCCTGGCGGATCGGCAGCGAGCGGACGGCCATCGTCTGCGGGCCGACGGGGTTGATCTGTGCCGCACTCCCTGGGTGTCCCGACGAGAGGTTCTTGTCCAGGTCGATCGGAGCCGACGTGTAGGCGAACAAGGCGCGGTCGCGCTCCAGGAAGTCGGCTCCGGCGTTCGGCATCCAGGCGGGGTAGATCGCGTAGACGGGTTTGAGTAACTCTTGCTCGAGCGTGTAGAACGCTTGCTCCATCCCTGGCCGCTGCGATAGCACCGAGAAGACGGCCTCATCGACCGCCGCGAGGCTGACCGCGCCGGGGAGCGGCTTGCCGGCGGCGTCGGTGAGGCGGACGTTGAGCTTCGCACTGCCGCGCGGGGCGTACTCGGCCTTGTCGAGCGTCGCCACGATCTTGACGCCCTCGGCGGGCTGGACGTGGACGACGCGGAGCTTGCGATGCGGCAACCCCTCGTTCGGGTCGAAGCGGTAGGCGACGAGCTGGAGTGTGCCGAACACGTCGGCGGGCAGATCGACGACGAGTTCGCCCTTGCCCTCGGTCATCTCGACCATGTCGGACAACATCGTCTGCCCGTCGCGGATGAGGTCCACGAAGATCGGCTCGACGCCGGTGCCGAACGCCGAGATCGTCATCGACTGCCCGGCCTTGTAGACGGGCCGGTCGAGCCGGACGAGGAAGTCTCCGACGCCCTGGCCGAGGGCGAACTTTACTTCCTTCCGGGCGAGGAGCACGTTTTTCGCATCGACGACCGCGAGAGTGAACTGCGGGTCTTGCCCTCCCAGAGGGATCAGATTCGCCATGACCTCGGGTGCCATCGCCCAGGAGCCGGCCCCGCGCTCGTCGGCCCGGAAGGCGGCGACGATAGCGCCGCCCCGGCTCTCGGGCTGACGAACCACGATGCGGGCACCCGGCACCGCCGCGCCGTGCGGCTGGCGGACGAGGACGTAAATCGTGTTGGTCTGCCCGCGAACCAGCGTCCCGCCCTCGGCGACCGCGTCGATGAGGATGGGTGTAGTGGTCACGATGCAATCGACCTGGCGCGAGTAGGTCTGCCCCGCGCTGTCGGTGACTTTGGTCATGACCTTGAACGTCGGGTCGCCCGCAAAGGACTTGGGGAGAGGCAGGGTCAACGTCACGGTGCCCTTGTCGTCGGTCTTGCCCGCCGCGACGGTCAGTTCGTCCCGACCCGGTATGTTATCGAGCAAAGCCATCGAGACGGCCCCTTGGGCGATCGGCTTGCCGAAGAAGTAGTTCGCCTTCACCTCGACCCGAACCGTTTGACCGGGTGCGTAATACGGACGATCGAGGCTGACGCCGACATGGAACTTGGGCAGGACGTAGCGCTTGACCTCGACGGCGAGTTTGCTCTCGGTGTCGCCGACCTTGCACGCGACGGTGTAGCCGCCCTCGAGGATCTCGTGGTCGAGTTGGCACTCGGCGGAGCTGATGCCGTGGGCGCTCGTCGGCTGGGTGTGCTTGAACAAGATGTTCCCGCGCGGGTCGATGAGCGTGAAGACGGCCTGCTCCTTGGCGACCGGCTTGAGGTCCGGTCGGCGCAGGGCGAGCGAACGAATCAGGATCTTCTGGCCGGGCTGATACACGGGCCGATCGCTGGAGAGCATGAGCTTCCACGATCGCTTCAGCTCGACGGGCCGGGTCAGCGTCTCGGCCCCAGCGGTGACGCGAATCTGGTAGTGTCCCGAGGGCAGTTCGGGCACCTCGAAGCGCGGGGCGGCGCTACCTTGCTCGTCCGTGGTGGTGCTTGCGAGTTCGGTCGTAGTCCCGTCCGGCGCGAGCAGCGCCACGAGGACGGGGATGCCGGACATCGCCACGTTGCCGCGCCGATCAGTGAGGCGAACCCGGACCGAGGCGCGAGACGACGTGAGCAACTCGCGCTGGCCCAGGACGACGAGATCGAGGCTCGTCGCCTGGAGCCGGGTGTAGTGGATCTGGAACCCCGCCAGCACCAGCACGGCGGCGGCGAACGCCGCGAGGCTGGTCCACGCCGTGCGCTTCCCGAGTCGGCGACGGCGCGACGCGGTCGCGTCGATCCGTCCCATCGTCTTCGGCACCAGGTCCGCCGACGGCTCCACCGGGGGCAGCGAGCGTAGCAGGCCGAGCCGCTGACGCGCCTTGGCGAGGGCGGCGGCGCAGCGCTCGCACTGGGACGCATGGAGATCGACGTAGGCCGCCTCGGGCGGAGTCAACAGGCCGTTGACGGCGTCATCGACAAGCGGGTCGATGTGCATTTCGCTGAGCATGGGAGTATCCTCGTATAGGGAAGATTGTGGGGGAGGTGACGCCGGTGAGCGGCTGACCCCACCCCCCAACCCCCTCCCCTTTAG
>JANXSH010000217.1 GCA_025356615.1 Planctomycetia bacterium
AACCGGGCGAAGCACCACGCTGGCAAGGGACGATGGCTTACCGGGTGGCATCGCTCTCGTGTACGCCGGTCGGCGAGTCTGATCGTTGGGCAAAGGCAAAGAAGGCGGTTGCTCGACATCCAGTCTCATAACCCAGAGAATTCACATACCATCACTCCTCGGGGCGTACCAATGACCTCGGCACACCGAATCGAAGTTGTCCTGTCGGAGGACGGGAAGTTGTCGCTCGACCGACTCCCGTTCCGGGCCGGTCAGGTGGTGGAAGTGATCGTCCTGCCAATCACCGGCCCGATCACCCCTCCCCAGTCGCTGCGCGGCACCGTCATCCGGTACGACCGGCCGACAGAGCCGGTCGCCGAGACAGACTGGGACGTGTTGGGGTGATTATCTTGGATACACACATTTGGATCTGGTGGGTGGACGGTGGCCCGTTGCCCCCGAACTATTCTGCTTTGATCCAGGCTGAATCGGCCAACGGACTTGGTGTATGTGCAATCTCGTGCTGGGAGGTCGCCAAACTCGTCGAGTTGGGACGACTCCAACTCACGATCCCAGTGGACCAATGGCTGACCCACGCACTCCAGACGCCGGTCCAACTCCTCCCGCTGTCCCCAGAGGTAGCGGTCGGCGCGACCCAACTCCCTGGCACGTTCCATCGCGACCCTGCGGACCAGTTGATTGTCGCCACGGCCCGGCTCTACGATTGCCCACTACTCACCGTAGACCGTCTAATCCGGGCATACCAGCACGTTCGGTTAGCTCCCTGAGCAGCCGAACCCAGCCTTCTCCTAAACGACAACGCGACAAGTGAATTCGTCACGCTGGGGTTGCTGAGGCTGGCTCCGCTGGCGATCCGGTTGGTGCTGCGGGTGGCTCGGCGGAGGAGACGGTGATGGCGAGGAGTGGCGGAAACAGAGCGATGGAGTCGATTCTCGTTGACGTGAGGAGGGGAGCGGGTAGGATTGTGGGAAGCGGGGATGGGAAAAAACGTAAACCGTCGAGGCACACATGCGAAAGGCAATTCTCCCCATTGCAGGTATCCTGCTACTCGGCGCAGGTATTGTCATCGGCCGGTTTGCCTCGCCCCGAGAGACGCCCGAGGCGGAACAGAAGGCAGCTTCCAACAAACCGGACGACAAAGCACTGGACATCAAAAAGCTGGACGACAGCCCGGCGCTGGAACGAGTTGACGAAGCCGAGGCGGCCTTGCGTCTTGCGGGTTTCGAATATGCTTTCGTGTACCGTTGGCGTGGGTCCTTGCTGGATGGGTACATCCTTCTCGATACCCCACAGGGGACAGAGCGCGTGGCCGTAAATATCGTGGGAATGGGCCAGCGAGCCTTCGCCAACCAACAAGCATCCGAGCGACGAGCGGAGCAGCCCGTTCCCCAAGGCAAAGCTCGAATCGATCCAGCGCGCAGCCAGGGGTTGATCGTGATCGCGATCCGCCCGAAGGTGACTGGTACAGCAGGCCATGAGTGCATCGGAGGGGTGCAGGTGATGGTAGAGGCGGAAGACGAACGGGCCTCCGAGAAGGTCGGCAGCATCAACCTTTTCTCCGGCCGGTTGCCGGACATTACTGGCGGTATTGGTAACGCCGGCTCCGGGGGAGGCCACGCTTTCTGGAAACTGAATGTGGTTGGGGGAAAAGAGCGCGAGCTATTCCAGCTCCGGCTGCACGGGCGGTGAGGGTACACGATTGCATAATAGACCACCGACGGGATGGGCGCGCGGACTCGGAACAGCTACCTTCCCACAACCTTGGAAGCGTCACTTGCGCACCAGCTTCTCCAGGATGTACATCTCCAGCCCCCACAGTCTCTCGACGCACGGAACGTCTCGACCTTGGCGGCATCGACACTGCGGACGATCTCGAGCAGATGATGGACCATCGCGAGACTGTTCGCCAGGTGGTTCGTCCCCTGTTCCTTCTTCGTCGAGCGCATCGCCTTGCTGTTCGAGCCGAGGCAGCCATCGTAGTGGGCGCGTTCCAGCACCCACAGGGTGTTGAAAGCGCGGCGGAGATCCCTTTTTCACGTCTACCGCCTCCGCATGATTGGCGGAGAACCAAAAGGGTGCTACTCGCTTTCCGTTGTCCGCATGGAAGATGCGGCGTTCAGCCCGACGATGCCAACATCCCCAATGCGCCCCTTTCCTCCGGCCTCGCGCCGCCCTAAGATCCCCGCATCCCCAGACTCGATCCGAACCGCGCGGAGTGTTCTCATGGCCTCGACCGATTTGATCGTCCACGATGTCTATTTCCTCCTCCTCGATCGTTCACCCCAGGCACGGCAGCGGCTCGTCGATGCCTGTCGTCATCACCTTCCGGGTCACGCCGGAATCGTCTTCTTCGGCTGCGGCATCCTCGAGGAGTCCCTCGACCGGGAGGTCAACGACCGCGATTGGGATGTCGGCCTGCACATCATCTTCCGCGACCTCGCCGCCCACGATGCCTACCAGATCAGCGGGCCGCACAAGCAATTCATCGAAGAGAACCAGGCGACCTGGAAGCACGTCCGCGTCTTCGACACTGCCGCTACCCAGACTTCGACACCCTCATAAGGCGACAACCCCTATGGCACACGGAAGCCCTCACGAAGAGGCCGAACACGCCGCCCACCACGCACAAGACCCGTTCGACAAGCGCGTCGCCATGTCGATGGTCGTCATCGCCGCCATCCTCGCGATGGTCAAGGTGGTGGGCCATCGCACGCACAACGATACATTGGCCTACCGGATCGAATCCGGCGTCCACCACACCCAGGAGTCGGATGAGTGGAACTTCTTCCAGGCAAAGAAGATGCGCGAAGTTCTAGCGCTCCAGGAGGCGAAATTGTTGCTCCGAGCCTCGCCGCCAGCCAAGGACGGCCCGGTGGACTTGCCCAGCCCCGTACCCAATCGCAACAAGCGGTCGGAGGAACTAATCAAGGATCTGACGGAAGCGAAGGTAGAAGCGCCGGAGGCCGCAGCCGAGAAGATTCTCGTCGCGGCGGACAAGCGGTATCAGAAATTGGTCGGAGATCGCTATCCGCTGGCGCAAGCCGAACAAGTCGTGGATTCGGAGATCACCGCCGCCCGCTACCGAGCGGAGGGGGGCGCTCGGATGGCGAGCGCCAAGAGCAAGCAGGCGGAAGCGAAGCTGTCCCTGGACAAGAGCGAACACAAGCACCACCAGGCGTTCTTCTTCGACCTCGGCGAACTCGAAGTCGAGTTGGCGCTCGTCCTCTCCAGCGTGGCCATCCTCACGAAGCGGCCCAATTACTGGTACGGCGGCCTCCTCATGGGCGCGGCCGGCCTCGTGTCCGTCGCCGTGGGATTTCTCACGCATTGACGAAGAGGGGCCGCCGATGAGGAGTCATCGGCGGCCCCTCGTTTTGTTTCGTGTCCCCGTCTCAGAACCGAACGCCCGTCGTGAACATCAGGTTGAGCGACATCAGGTTGGTGTCATTCTGCGACTGGAGGATGGTACTCCAGGTGTAGCTGTACTCGAGTCGCACACCCGCTTGAAGGATGCAGTGGCCGTAGGGCATCTCGAGGTCCGAGTGGACTGCCGCCATCCCGCCGCCGATCATGTCGGTCTTGTGCCGGATCTCCCGGAGGACCAGCCTCGACGAACCCCAGATTCCACCCGCGTCCCAGCCCGCCCGCCACTTCCAGTCGCCGTCCGCCGGGTCGGCATCGCCGTGGAAGTAATACTCCTGGCCCAGGGCGAGGTGAACCGAGGTCTGGTTCAGGCTCGACGGCGTGACGGGGAATTGGGGGATGATGTTGGTGACGGTCTGCCCTAATATCGTCCTCGTCGAGACGAAGTTGCGGATGTCGGCCGTCTCGTTGCGACGGGCCTTGTACCATACCGTGGTCAAGCCCGCATCGATGGTCCAGCCCATGTTCGGTAGTGGCTGGAAGAAGATCGAGCGGACGCCGCCCTGGAACATCGGTCCTGCATCGAGGACGCGCCCGAAGATGCCCGTGCCGCCGAGGTTGAAGCTGTAGCCGGAGCGGAAATACGCCTCCGAGCCGATCAGGCCACTATTCCCTAGCCCGGCACCGGGAGGGCGGGGGTAGGCTAGGTATTCGTTGATGCCCGACTGCGAAGCCGGCATACCCTGATCCGTCACCGCTGCCGTAGTAGCCGGTGGGGAGAACGGCATCGTCGGAAGGACACCTGGGCTGCCCACCGCCGGGATCGAGTTGACAGGGGGAAGCATCGTCGGCTGCTGGGCGTTCAGCGTCCCCAGGCCGAGGCAGGTAACGGCCAGGATACTCAGGTAGAGACTGTTTTTCATGCCGTCCTCACCCTCACGAAACTGCTCGCGCCCCGGACGAATGACGGGACAGCGACGAATCTACCGTCTATTCATCGGACGCAGACTGCTTCGATATTCACGAAAAGGTCGATCAGGCTGACTTCGAGGGCTGCCAGGCTCGGAAGCGATCCCCCGGCGCGGTAGAATGGTGGAGATGGCCCGACGAGGGAACGCGATTCGACAGGATGGTCACGCCCATGAACAGCGCCGACAAGCAGCGATCGATCGTCATCCGAGACTCCGCCGAGGCGAGACAACTGCTCACTCAGGGGCTTTGGTGGCAGCGAATCCGCGCGCCGAAGGCCGACGCCGTCCGCGACGTGCTAGGCTGGGCGAAAGAGGTCGTCTCGTCCGGCAAGCCGTTACCGGCGCTCGGCTTCCTGGCGGACCTCGGGCATGTGACGCTCACGGAAGACTGGGAGAGTCGGGCCAACCGTGACCAGATCCTCGCCCCGAACCTGCCCGTCAACCTCGTCCGCACCTACGAGGACCACGTCCTCGGCAAGATGTACGCCGACTACACCTTCGGGCGCGCCTGCGACGCCCTGCGCCGTTACGCGCGCGGGCGTGAGCAGAGCCGAGGGCTGGCGTACCTCCTGGAGGCGTTCCGCGAGCGGTCGCGGTTCGACGGCATCGAACTGAGCGTCGGCGTCCTCAACACGCTGCTCGAGGTCCAGCCCGAAGAACTACTCAGCGAGGGTTTCGAGTCGCTCCGCCTCGAGGGGCCGCACCCGCTCTTGCCCGAACTCTACGAGTCACTCATCCACGCCGCTCGCCGGACGCCCGAGGTGTTGGGGCCGGAAGACCTCTTCGACCTGGAGAGCCGAGCCGCCCTCGAGGATTTGGGGCTTCGCCTGGCGCATCGTCAGGTCTTGCGCGCCGCCGCCGGGATGGCGGCAACGCTGCCCAAGCACAAGATCAAGCCGATGGCCCGCCGCATGGAGGTGCCGACGCGCATCCTCGACGAGGACATGTACCCGGTGGGCGGTTACACGTCGCTGTCGAATCGCGGCAGCATCGAGAGCCTGCTGCATTCGCAACTCGCCTACATGGAGCCGGACGGCGGCGACGGGCCGGACCTGTTCGACTCGATGTTCCTGATGGACGAGCTGCTCTACTACGCCCGCGACGAGAACCAGTTCCTCCGCCGTCGGCGGACGTTCGTCCTCGCGCTGTCCCCCGACCTCGTCGAGACGCGATTCAAGGATTTCGAGCTGCCGTACCAGCGCGGCGTCATGCTCTTCGGATTGCTGCACGTCCTCGTCAAGAAGCTGGTCGAGTGGCTCAACACCGACGCGCTGACCTTCCAGATATTGTTCCTCGGCGAAGGCGAGAACGACCCCCTGGCCAACGAGCGCGCCATCCTCACGAAGCTCTTCTACGAGGAGGTCGCCCTCGGTGTCGTCCACATCGAGCGCCTGGCACGGAGCAAGCTACCCCGTCGCTGCGAGGAATGGGCGCGGCGGAGCATGGTCCACGTCCTCATGGTCGGCATCCGCCCGGAACTGCTCGAGGCGAAGGACACCGTCGTCAACCGCCTCGCCGTCTCTTCGCCGCGCCCTGAACTGGGCGACGGCAACGGGGAGTTGCGGCTCGTGGAGGGAGACGACGCGACGGACTGTTGGGCCAAGGCGCTGCAACAGGTGTTGATGCGGTGGATATGAGCGTCACTGGGCGGCGAGGTCGCGCATGGCCTTCGCCTTCTTCTCTAGCGCTTCGGGTTGCCAGACGATGGACGAGGGGAGTTTCGAGAGTCGCTCGTATTCGCTTGCCCCGAACAAGAGCGCCTCGCGGTGAGCCGGTGAGCCGCTGCCCTTGGCCTGGCTATAACGGAAACAATCGGAGAACAGTCGATCGATAACCTTCTCTTGTGCGGAGACATCGACAGCGGGCTTCCACTCGACGCGATTCGCCCCTTCCCACGAGCCGATTTCGACGAGATCATAACCTGGTCGGTAGAGACGCAAGGCAACCGAGTCGTGGTCGCGCCTGACGCCGTTGAACAGTCCGACAACGACGACACCGTATTGCACCGAGGCCTTCATTTGCCCCGGCACCTCGTCTTCGTAGGAGATCGGCACTTCGCTCAGGCGTTCCGCGATGGACTTGGACAACATCGCAGTGATTTCGTCGTGTCGAAAGGGAATGAATCGCGACGAGGCGATATCGACCCGAAACGCACGGACCTCTTCGCGCGGCACATCGAGCTTCACCGACGGCGTGTAGGCGATCGACGGGCCGACATACGGGAAGATACACCCGCCGAGCAAAGGCAGGAAGATCGCGAAGACGAGGAGGATCGGGCGCTTCATGGGATCATGTCCTGCGAGGGCGAGGCATCGTCACATCTTCGGCAAGCGAATAGCCATCGGGTGGAGGGCGTGTCAATGCGTCTCGGCGTCGTAGGCGACGGATTGCTGGGCGCGCGTGCTGCAACAGTTGCTGATGCGGTGGATAGGAGAGTTTACTCGGCGGCGAGGGTGCGCATGTGCTTCGCGCTCTTCGCGAGCATTTCTCGTTTCTCGTCCGAACAGGGTAGCAGCGCGAGCCGCTCGTATTCACTCGCCCCGAACAGCAGCGCCTCGCGATGGGCCGCTGAGACGCTGCCTTTTTCCTGCCAACAACTGTACCTAGCGAACGGGCGACGAGGGCCGCCCTGCCTGCCGCCGAAGAGGTAATCGACGGCTTTCTCCTGGGCCGCGAGGTCGGGAGCAAGCTTCCACTCGACTCGGTTCGTTCGCTCCCAGGGTCCGATCTCGACGAGTTCATACCCCGGACGATAGAGCCGCACGACGACCGACTCGCTTTCGCGAATCCTGTGAGAGATTACCCCGATGAGGACGATCCCGTGCTGCACCGAGGCTTTCACCTGGCTCGGCACCGCGTCCCGGTGGGAGATCGACACTTCGCTCAGGCGTTCCTTGTTCGTTTGCGAGAGGAAAGGCCCGTGCCAGCCGGGGCTATCCTGGGAAGAGGCGATATCGACCCGAAACGCGCGAACCTCGTCTCGGGGGGCGTCGAGCTTGACGCGGGGCGTGTAGTCGATCGATGGCCCAACATACGGGATACACCCGCAGAGAGAAGGCAGAGAAGCCAGGCATAGGAGGAGGAGCGGGCGCTTCATGGGATCATGTCCTGCGAGGACAAGGCATCGTCACATCGTCGGGATGCGAATAGCCATCGTGTGGAGGGCGTGTCAATGCGTGTCGGCTTCGAGGAGGTGGAGCGCCCCACAAGCCCAGCCGTTGCAACGGCTGAAGCTCTCGACACCTCGATGCGTGACACCGCCCCTCCCAAACGTGCCTCGGTAGAGTAGGGCGCTCTTGATCGCACCTCGCACCCCGTGCGATGATGTGCGACGCCCCCGGAGGATTCTTCCCTTGTCTATTCTACCCCGCGTGACGCGGCGTCGGTTCCTGGGCGTGCTCGGCGGCGCGGCCGTTCTCGGCTTCTACACCTGGCGCGTCGAGCCGCACTGGGTCGAGGTCGTGCATCGCGACATGCCGATCCCGAATCTTCCCGATCCCCTCGTCGGCAAGACGCTCGTCCAACTCAGCGACCTCCACGTCGGCCCGCGCGTGGACCCGGAGTACCTCCAGCGCTCACTTCGCTTGGTGAACGAACTCCGCCCCGATCTCGTCTGCATTACCGGCGACTTCATGACCTGCGATCAGGGCGAGCAGATCGACGAAGTCGCCCGCGTCATGGAGTCGCTCGCCGTCCCGAAGATGGGTTGCTTCGCCGTGCTGGGCAACCACGATTACGGACGCGGATGGTCGCAGATGCAGATCGCCGACCGGCTCGTCTCCCGCCTGACGGACCTCGGCATCGAGACGCTGCGAAACGCCTCGCGGATGACCGACGGCCTCCGCGTCATCGGCCTCGACGACCTGTGGAGTAAGCGTTTCAACGCCGCCCCGGTGTCGGCGGACCTCGCTTCATCGACCCCGTCCGTCGTGCTGTCCCACAACCCCGACACGGCGGATCTCTACCCGTTCGCACACTATCGCGGCTGGATCCTGTCCGGCCACACCCACGGCGGGCAGTGCAAGATGCCCTTCCTCCCGCCGCCGATCGTCCCGGTCAAGAACCGACGCTACACCGCCGGGGCGTTCGACCTCGGCGAGGGGCGACACTTGTACATCAACCGGGCGCTGGGATACCTTCAGCGCGTGCGGTTGGGCGTGCGACCGGAGATCACGGTGTTTCGGCTGACGGCTGCGTAACGTGAGGAGACCGTCTCGCAAACCGGGTCGAGAACGACTCGGGCGAAGTAGGTCGGATCGTGGAGAGGGTCGAAGACTGGCCCCTCCAACAATGGGGCTAGATCGACCTGTTTCCGCTCGCCGTTGCTGAAGGTGAGTTGGAAGCACCTCGCAGAGACGAAGGATCATGCGGGACTCGATAGCAATGAAGAAGATCACTCGGCGTCGCTGATTAGACCCCACCCCCCAACCCCCTCCTTTCAGATATAGGTTTTCAAGCCACTCGTGACACCTTTGATTGTGTTTGGGACGGATCGGGCGGTTGCGAGCCGAGT
>JANXSH010000221.1 GCA_025356615.1 Planctomycetia bacterium
CTGCCCACGGAAGAAGAAGGTGACGCGGCCGGCCTGGCCGGTGAAGAGAAAGGCGGACGAGGAGCGATTCATCCCCACCCTCGTAGTCGTCCCGCAAACCGCCCCTTAACTTCGAGGCATTGTGCGTAAGCACGCCGGTGCGGGCCTGTCGCGGAAGGACGACTCCTAGGGGATGAGGCACGTTCTCGTTCTGGGGCAAATACGTACTCCCGCGACGAATTTGCACCGGCGTGCTCACGCATCGCCGCTCCGGGAATCAGGCGAATCCAGGCGGATGACGTACCGTCAGACGGACATTACTTTCCTGACAGCCGATAGCCGCGTGCCTCTTGATGGAATCCGGCCCGATTCCTCGTCAAGGATGAGATCGGCCCCTTCGTCGATTACGGCTGATGCAATCGCGTCTATCGTGCCGATGAGAATTATCGTTACATTCCCTCTCGAAGATACCTTGGACATGATCCGTGACCGGGCCGGAGTCGGCTCGGAGTCGCGGCGATGTCCAGTCTCGCGCCGGGCGTCCGCTCACGCGGAGCGGACGGAGAGGCACGAGGGATTCGATCCGGGTTGGATTCAGGGCCTATGGGGCAAACACATGAAAGCCGGTCTACTTGGCGCTTTCGCCACTCTGTTCCTTAATGCCGTTTGGGCCGTGGCCCAGACTCCGGCCCCCTCGGGCGTGGTCATGCCGTCCACGGTCGGGATGCAACCTTCATCCGTCGGCGCTCCGCTGATCGGCGGAGAGAGTGCCGACGGCGGCGGGCCGATCTGGTACGGAAATGCAGAATACGTTCTGTTCAAAATCAAGAACGGCACCCTCCCATCGACGGCCACGACGCTGCCCGTCGGCCTCATTTCGGTGGACATCACGAACAGTTCGACCCGGAATCGGACCATACCTGGTACGCCCGACGCGAACCCGATCACGGGATACGCCCCTGTCTCCATCGCGTCCAACTCGACCTTCGGGGCAGGCTCGCGCACGGACACCGGGTACAGCAACGGTGGCCGATTCGACTTCGGCTTCTGGGCCGATTCGGACATGAGCTACGGCCTCCAGGCGGGCTTCTTGTTCCTGGCACCTACTACGGATCACTTCGCCTCGCTCAGCGGGCAGTCCCCCGGCCAGTTCATCCTCGACACGGGATTCACCAAGACCCTCTTCTTGGTCACTCCTGCGGTCCCGCCGGCCACGACCCCAACCACGAGCCCGCTCAGCACGACTCAGGTTTTCGTCACCCGACAGGCCAGCTCGAGCCTCAGCGGTGTCGCGTCGAACCAACTCTATGGCGGCGAACTCAACGCTCGCGGTGTCTTCGTCCGCATCGGCGGCACGGACATTGGCGGCCTGGCTGGCTTCCGTGCCTTGGCGTTCAAGGACGAACTAAGCCTGACCAACAACGTCACCCTGACCCAGCCGCCCGGCATCCCGCCGACTTCCACCGACGCATCGGCCACCCTGTCGAACAACCTGACCTTCTCGTCGAGAGACCACACGCGGGTCTGGAACTACTTCTATGGTGGTCAGGTCGGCATGGATATCGACAGCAAGTTCGGGTCGTTCTTCGTCAACGCCTGCGGCAAGGTCGCCTTCGGTGGCACCCATCAAGTCGTCGATATCAACAGCAGCACCATGATCGTCAACAACGATCCGATGCGGCTGTCCCCCCCGTCGAGTTCGACCGCCGGTGGCCTGCTGGCCGGACCCAACGACAACGGCCGGCACACCCGCGAGGTCGTCTCGATCATCCCCGAAGTGGATGTGAAGGTCGGCTACCAGTTCACCGACTGGCTGCGAGGATACGTCGGCTACAGCGGCATCTACCTGAACAATGTGGCCCGTGCCGGCGACAACAACGCGGTGAACACGCAGAACACCACCGTGACCGTCGCCAGCACGCCCATCAACGTCAACGTCAGTCAGCCGACGTTCCGCTTCAGGAACCAGGATGTCACCGTCCAGGGCATCACGTTCGGGTTCGAGGCGAAGTATTGATCGACGAGTGTAACGGTATTAGCATGATAGCGCCCAAGCCCACCCGTTGCAACGGGTGGGCTTAGTGCTTTTGACGACACACCATCAGAACCCCAACTTCAGCGCCGACAGTCGCTCGACGGTCGTCGCCATGAGTGCGTCCTCGGCTGCCTCGTTTTTGGCCGTGTACGTCACCGAGAATCGCAGGTACGCCCCGGCGTCGTCCCAGGGGACGCAACAGACCGACTGCTCGGTGATGAGGAACTGCGACACCTCTTCCGCGTTGGCGAACGTCCGGCCCGCGCCGCCCTTCGGCGCTTTGGTATAGAGGAAGTAGGTGCCGGAGGGCATCTTCACGTCGAAGCCGACCTGAGCGAGTGCCTTGACGAGTTTGCCCAGGCGACGGCGGTACTTCTCCCGCACCTCGTCGCCGATCTCGGGGTGGCGGAGCGCCTCGGCTGCGGCCTGCTGGACGGCCATGAACTGGCCGGAATCGCAGTTGTCCTTCATGTCGGCGAACGCCTGGACGATCTTCGGGTGGCCCGCGACGAAGCCCATGCGCCAGCCGATCATGTTGAAGCCCTTCGACATCGAGTGTACCTCGACGCCGACCTCCCGCGCGCCATCGACCTGGAGGAAGCTCAACGGCGGGCCGTCGTAGCTGAGCAGGATGTGGGCCGCGTCCTGCACGACAACGATCTGATTCGTGTACGCGAAGTCGATGACGCGCTTGTAGAAGTCGCGCGTCGCCGTCGCCCCCGTCGGGCTGTTGGGGTAGTTGATGACGAGCAACTTCGCCCGACGGCGGATGTCGGCGGGGATGTTCGCGAGGTCGGGGAAGAAGCCGTTTTCCGCGAGCAACGGGAGGGCGTGGACCTCGCCGCCGTAGTAGCGCGTGTGCGTCCCGGCGACGGGGTAGCCGGGCACGGTCATGAGCGTCACGTCGCCGGGGTTGATGAACACGGCGGGCATCATGGCGTAAGCGGGCTTCGACCCGATGGCGTGGTTGATCTCCGTGATCGGGTCGAGCGTCACGCCGAAGACCTCGTGCATGAACCCGGCGGCGGCCTCCTTGAAGGCGGCGATGCCGTTGTCGGCGTAGCCGCGATTCTCGACGCGATCGACCTCGCGCTTCAGCGCGTCGCGCACCAGCGGCGGGGCCATGTCGTCGTTCTCGCCGATGCCGAAGTCGAGGAGCAGGCGTTCGGGGTGGTCGGAGACGGCGGCGCGTTTGGCGCGTTTGATCTTCTCGAACTTGTAGATCTTCGTGTCCTTGCCGTAGTTCGCCCCGCCGATGCGATCCGCGAAGAGGGTCTGGAACCAGGGGTCGGCCGATGCGGTACTCATGGGTACACTTACCTGCGACTGAAGTCCTCGGAGAAAACGCGGGAGCGCGGCTCCCTCTACTGTAGTCTAAAGATACGAATCCAGGCAAGATGATGCGAGATGGCCCGATGAGTCGGAAGGGTAACAGTAGTTTCGAAGATTCGGTACTGCGCTGCGAAGACCCCACCCCCCCGCCCCCTCCCCTAAAAGGGAGGGGGAGCCAGAGGCATGTCTGAAGGGTGAAGTCTCCCACGGGCCG
>JANXSH010000245.1 GCA_025356615.1 Planctomycetia bacterium
ATGTTGAGGACGCCCGCGATGACGGTGTAGACCCAGGCGAGTTCCAGGCGCTTGTCGCCGGCGTTCCCGACGGCGTTCATCGCCTTGGCCCCCGGCTCCCGCATCAGGTCGCCGAGGATCGCGTGACGCTGGGATTTCTCCTTCTCTGCGATCGCGGTCTTCTTGTCCTGGACCTTGGTGGGGTCGGCGTCTTCCAGCGCGGCGAGTTCGACGTACAGGGTGTCGAGTTCGCGCTCGACCTGTTCGGCCTGACGACGGTCGTAGCCGCGGTACTGAATGATCGCGGGCCAGGCGGCCACGCCGACCCAGAACTGCCCGGCGAATTGCGGGCGATTGTACAAGTTCTGGAGGACGATCGGAAACCGATCGTTCGGTCCAGGCTCGGCCAGGTCGGGCAAGTAGACGTTGCCCGTGAGGCGATACGTCCGTCCTTCGATCGTCACCGAGTCGGTGCCGAGGTAGAGGCCGTAGAAGTACAGGGTGTAGATGCAGACGAAGAAGAGCAACCCCTTGCCGATTCGGCCCTGGACGATCTGGCCCAGGCCGGGCACGAGGTAGCTGAGTACGCCAGCGAGGGGCGAATAAGTGCGCTGGATCGTGGGGGGCTGAGCGACGGGGGAGGCAATGGCCATTGAGGTTCTCGTGCCGGTGAGAGTCAGGGCGACGGGTCGGCTCGGAGAGCCAGAACCGTCATCACCCACCGACATTCTACCCAGAACGCCTCAACGGGTCCAACCGAACCCTTCGACGACGGCCAAAACGATCGCCCCCGCGAGACACAACACCCCCATCGTGCCGAGGAACGTCCGGCCCGATTGCCCACGGAACCAGCCTCCGAGAGGGCCGAACGGCAGGAGCATCAGGTCGAATCCCTTGTTGAACCACACCACGGGGGCGAGGACGAGAGGCGTGCGCGCGACCGGCGCGACCGGCGCGGGCGGCGAAGGCGGCGCGACCGGGACGACCGCCGGCGCAGCGGGACGTGTCGGCTGTGGGGCCGAAAGTGCCCCTCGCTGCATCTCCTCGTACCCCGGAGGCGGAGGGGGAATGACATTGTTGCGCCAGTCCGACATATCCCCGAGGCGCGGCGGAGTGGGCATCATCGGGGGTTCGGGCAAGGTCGGTCGCGGCGGGACGCCGTCGCGGGTATGCTCCCAGGTCTCCGCGAGCGGCTTCCAGGTCTGGGCACTCGGCTGCCAGGAAGACTGGAGCGGCACCCACTCGCTCTCATCGGACACGGAGAGTTGCGCGCGGGCCGCCTCGGCGATGGGATCGTTGGGAGTGTCCTCGACGAGTTCGTGTCGGCCGCCGGGGACGGGGGGCGGAAACGAGTAGGGGGACGACGGGGGTTGAGGAGTGCCAACCATGCGCGGCCCGAGGCCGGCGTCGTTCGGTTCGTTGCGCGAATCGAAATAAGGAGAAGTCGCCGTCTCGACAATCATGTAGGATGCGGGATAGCTTCGCGGCGGCAGCGGCGGGGCCGGGCGCGGTGCGGGTTGCTGGAACGGAGCGGGTTCGTGGATTCGCAGGGCCGGCGCGAGGACACGCGGTTGCGGAGGCGGAATCCACTCCTCCTCGGCGGGCATCTCCTCTTCGGGAGCGACGGCGACGGAGGTCGGCTCCTCGTTCGGATTGACGGGCAGGGAGAGCATTCGCTGCAACAGGGCGTCGAGTTCGTCGAGCTGTTGACGAGTGCCCTGAGCCGAGCCGCCGGGAGTCCGGGGCGTGCGTGCGACCGGAGCGGACATAACGAATCCCTTCCTGAGAATGCCCAGCGATCGGGCTTTCGGACCCGGATCATCCTGACTCCGGGCTACCATCGAGCGGGAGACATAACAAGGATGGCGGAACGATTCCACGTCAATGTCGAGTTATCACCGGGACGGGTTCACATCGACGGCCCCGAGGCGCATCACCTGGGCACGGTATGCCGCATTCGCCCAGGCGACCCCGTTCAACTCTTCAACGGAGATGGACATGAATACCCCGGCACCGTCATCGAGGTGAGCCGGCGCGATGTCGTCGTCGAGGTGGCCGAGCGCCGATCGCCCGTCCGCGAGAATCCCCATCGGCTGCACATCGCGACGGCCTTGCCCAAAGGTGACCGGGCGCAATTCCTCGTCGAGAAGCTCACGGAGCTAGGTGTCGCGGTGCTGACGCCCCTCGTGACCGAGCGGACAGTCGTTCA
>JANXSH010000282.1 GCA_025356615.1 Planctomycetia bacterium
TCAGGTGCCGCGCAGCGTGACCCTCGATACCGCATTTGACACCGACTCCGCTGATCAGGCGGCGTTGCAACAAATGGTCGAAACCCTAAAATCCTGGGGAGATATGGCTGCGTGAGCCGCCAGAAATCTGCGAAAGTATAGTCAAAGGAGTCGAGGGGATGGCGGCCCAGTTCTACGCCCTACAACGCTCTGGGAGCGGCTTGCTCGGTGCCACCTGGGGAGGACTCCGCTACCCGTTCGCGGGCGAGTATGTGAACTTGTATCGCTTCTTACTGGAAGGTGCCGGCATCTCGGCTGGTATCGGCGGGCTGGGATACGCCGGGTACAAGTTCGGCGAGTGGGCCTACGGACCTCGAGCCAAAAGTCGAGTGTTTTTCCGAGACAACCGACCTTGTGTTCACTATCACGAAATCAACGTGTGAATGTCAACCGTCGCCCAAGACAGCCCATGTTGATCTGTTTCTTCTGGATACTCGTCTAATTCTACTGTAGGGGATCGAACGTTTGGTCCTGAAGCTGGGCAAACTGGGAAATTTCGTCCCCGAAAAGCTCCTTCCCATCTTACCCATCTTCCAATCCCCTACAGTAGAACTAATCATGGCAAATCGAATCCGTTTGACACCTGGATTATACGAAGTCGCATGCGATCAGTGTGATTTTGTCGTCATTGCGACAGCCAGCCAAAGCTCACTGTTACACCCCGATGGCACGCTCCTTCCACTCCCGATGCCGTTTAATCCGTCGTTCATCGATGTTCACACGCAACTTCCCTTGGGAAGCCTGATGCGGTCTCTTCCTCGCAGACAGGAAATCGGCGCGGTATGACTCGGGTGCGGCCAGCACTCTTACCTACCAATATCGGCAGACGACACTCCTCCGTGTCTCTCCTGTGGCAGTAGGGAGTATCACGAATTGGTAGGAACCACGTTGTGGCGATTGGTCGTCGATTACTTCAAAGGCATCCGCCGTACCTCGAAGTGCCCGATTTGTCGCCAAGGCAATTTGCATCATTCGCTATTTGGCATATTCTGAACAAATACCCCCGTCGCCGACTCCGTTCGATTGCCGTCCGCCTTCGAGTACGGCGGCTACTCTCCGGCGATGGGCGTCGGCTTCGGCGAGAATGCGTCGCAGACGATCGGGCGCTCGACGGCACTGTCGCTGGGGGCCGGATGAACACAGCCCGGACCTGGCGCTGAATTACTCGAAAACGGATAACCCTTCGCAGTAGAAGATCCTCGAGCAATCCCTGTTCGGCCAGAGCAACGCACACACACCGGCTCCTCCTCTCGCCTCATTCGATATAATGTCCTCTCTGTGTAGAGACTGGACGCGAGGGTCGTGCGATGGTCATCTGTCAGGGGTGTGGGCAGTCGTTCGCGTTGCCTGCGGGGTACAGCCGGAACAAGATCCAGTGCCCCGGATGTGGCGTTATCTGCGCGGTGCCTGCCGATGCGGCGCGCGGGGAGGCTGCTCCGAGTGCCCGCGCCCGGAAGGCTCCCGCCGACGAGGACATCGTCGCGCGCATGCTGGAGGACGACCCGGCACCTCAGCCCCTCTTCGACGACGAGCCTGCACCCTTACCCGCTCGCAAGGCGTCAGCGGGTCCGAAGGCGAAATCGAAGCCGGTGGACGATCGGGTCCACTGCCGGCGGTGTGGCCGACTGGTCGTGCGGCAGCGCGAGTGCCCGTCGTGCGATGAGGTCGAAGAGACGCCGAGCGACGAGCTGCGTGCCGAGCGGACGAAGAGTTCCGCGCCGCTGTCACTCTCGCTGGAGGACGCCGAGCCGTTGGACATGGTCGAGGAGGAGGAGTCGCCCTACCTGCTGGCCGACAAAGACATTCCGCTGTGCCGGAAGTGTCGCAAGCCGATGGAGATCGGCGCGGTCCTCTGCACGGCGTGCGGCTTCGACACGAAGAAACGCAAGAAGGCGAAGCGGACGTATGAGCCGATCGCCCGGTCGTGGGAGACGAACCTGACGATGAAGCAGCGCTTGATGTGGCTGGGCATTGCGCAGGGAGTCCATTGGTCGTTGGCGATCGTTGGGATGTTGGGGGGGATCAGCGCCTGGCCGTTCTTCGTTGCCTGGCCTCTACTCACGGGGATGCTGGTTTTTATCCTGGGGACATATGAGTGTGTCCAGATCGTGCGCGACGAACGAGGCCGGGCCGAAGTGATATCGACCTGGAGGTTCGCCTTCTACCTGCTCGCGCCGAAGACCACCGAGGTCATCGGCTTCGAGGGCGTGACGATGGGGCAGAGCAACGAGGCCGGGGTCGTCGAGTGGATGATCTGCGGGTCGCTGCTGTGTGTCGCGGTCATCCCGGCGCTCGTGTGGTGGTACAACGTGATCTACAAGCCGGACTTCCACGTCGCGCTGGCGGTCAATCACGGGCACGCGGAGGTCTACGTCTACCGGGGCAAGAGCGAGGAGCAGATGCACGAGATCGGGCGGGTGTTGGTGGACGCGGGCGGGGTGCGGATGCTGTCGTGAGGGGGTCGGCATGGGATAGGAGTTGGTTTTATCGTTCGTCTTCACCGAACAAGGTGTCAGCATGGTGCGGCTTCCTTCGAGTTGCTCTGACGAGGACATCTTGGCGGTCGCCCGGTCGTGGACGGAATTGCTGGTCGCCGAGGATTATGCCGGAGCATTCGAGATGCTGTTGACCGTTCCAACACATCCTGGCAAGTCGTGGGTCCAAAGCCCAGCATCTTTGAGGGCTTGGGTCGTCAACTACGGCAGTCCCGATCCGATCCCCGGTGAGCCGTTTTGCTCTGTCACACCCATCGAGTCAGCAATAGGTCGCCCCTGCCGATGGCTTCCAAGGCTGACTCGCCATACCGAGGACAAACCGCTCCGCTATCCGGGATGTCGGGGGAGGTTGGACTGGGGGTTGCCTCTGAACGGGGAGTGGAGCGACCTCGTCGCGAGCCTCGATCTGGTCGAATACGAGTACGGCTTGGCGTTGGTATTGGTTTCCTTGCGAGTCCCCTGATACACACGCCCGATGATGCTGTCCGATTCGCCAACGAGAACCGCTAGAAAACAGGCACAACCCGCATGTGACACCGGACAGCATCATCGGGCGTGTGTATGAGATGACCATTTCGAGTCCGACGCGCGAGATCGGGCGGGTGTTGGTGGACGCGGGCGGGGTGCGGATGCTGTCGTGAGGGGGTGTTCACTGTTCAACAAGGAGCGCTATCTCAAGCCCAGCCGTTGAAACGTCTGGGCTTCGAGAGATCATCCCGCGCACAAATCTTCCCTACTTCCTTCTTGAGTAACGCCCGCCCACGGCGTAGCATAGACTCTGTCCCACCTTCGTCCCGCGAACGCGGCACTTTGCCACGTTCTCCTTCTCTCCAATCGCAGGATGGACTCATGGACCAGAATCGACGATCGTTCCTCGAGCAAGTCGGCCAGGGCGTGCTGCTCGCCGGCGTCGGCTCCCAGATCAGCGGCGAACTCGGACTCGGCTCGGCTGCTGCCGCCGAGGGGCCGACCCGCCTCACCTTCGGCAAACTCGAGCCGCTGGTGGACACGCTCCAGACGACGACCCCCGCCAAGCTCCTCCCCCTGCTCGCCGATCGGCTGAAGAAGGGGACGAAGCTCGAGGATCTGGTCGGGGCGGCGGCCCTGGCCAACGCCCGCCAGTTCGGCGGGCAGGACTACATCGGCTTCCACACTATGATGGCCCTGTCCCCGGCCCTGGCCATGTCGAAGGAACTCCCCAGCGACCGACAGGCGTTGCCGGTCCTCAAGGTGCTCTATCGCAACAGCAGTCGGATCGAGGCGGCGGGCGGTAAGGATGTCCTCGGGCCGGTCGAGCCGGCGACCCTTCCCAAGGATGCCCGCGATAGCGAGGTGATCCGAGCTGCCACCCGTCGCAAGGACATCAAGGGCGGTGAGCAGGCACTCGTCGCGATCGCGAAGAATTCGGCGGACGATGCCCTCAACCAGGTACTGTACGCGATCGAGGACGAGACCGACGTGCA
>JANXSH010000306.1 GCA_025356615.1 Planctomycetia bacterium
CGCTCGCGACCCTGGGCTTCGTTGTGTAACGCCTTCGGCGTAAAATACCATCAAAACATCACATTCATTCAACGGTATCAAAGCTAAACGACTACAGGGGAAGGATGAACGAGCATCGAATCCAATCATCTCCCATTCGATTCGATGGTTTCGGATACCAAATGCTCGATCGCTCCATTGGTCCGGGGCAACGCCCGCATTTCCGTCAGGATCTCGGCTGCGGGGCGGTTCTCGATGGCACCCAGCGCGCCGATCAATTCCTCCATCCGCATTCGGTAGTCCACGAAGTGTTCCCCTGACGGCAGTATCTGGACTATCGACCTTCCCTCGTCACTCATTGGCCCCTCGAAGACCAACACCTCGGGCCGCGGGAATGGCCTGGGACGCCACCCGTGGTCGAGCAGGTACGCCCTCGCCCCCGCCACAGTCATCCCGTCGATTCGCGGGTCGATCCAGGATCGGTTCATAGTGGTTCTCCTGCGCGAACTTTGTCCATCAATTCTCGTAGCGCGGCTGCCGAGAAGACATTCGCTCTCGGCATCGCCAATCGGACCGTGCTGACGTTCGGCGTCGCCGGCATCCCTCGAAGGGACATCCAGTAGGCACACTTTCTCAACGTCAACCCGTCTTCATCCTGAATGATCCAATCCTTCTCGACGCCCGGCAAT
The DNA here is from genome assembly GCA_025356615.1 of Planctomycetia bacterium. Classification (GTDB taxonomy): domain Bacteria; phylum Planctomycetota; class Planctomycetia; order Gemmatales; family Gemmataceae; genus JANXSH01. Next base: position 669 of record JANXSH010000306.1, read on the forward strand.
AACCTGTCACCCCTCTTCTGCTCACTCATACACACCCCGCATCACCTTCCCCTCGCTGATCGCGTAGGGCCGGTCCAGCGCGTCGCGGTACTGCCCCGCCGGGTCGATGCCGAGGGCCGAGAACATCGTCGCCGCCACGTCGGTGGGGTTGTAGGGTGGAGTTGCCGGGTATGCCCCGAGGCGGTCGGACGCCCCCAGCACCTTGCCGCGGCAGACGCCCGCGCCGGCCATCACGATCGAGTAGACGGCCCCCCAGTGTTTGCGTCCGGGGGAGGAGCCCACGAAGTTCTTCTCGAGCGCCACCAGCGGGGCGCGTCCGAACTCGCCCATGCACACGACGAGCGTCGTCTCCAGCAGGCCGCGTTGCTCGAGGTCGTCCAGCAGGGCCGAGAACGTGTGGTCGAAGCGAGGCAACAGGTGGTCACGCAGGGAGTCGAAGATGTCGTTGTGCGTGTCCCAGCCGTAGAGGTCGGTTTGGGTCGCATCCTTGTCCTGGCCGCGGACCGACGGGTTGAAGAACACCGTCACATACGGCACGCCCGCCTCGACGAGTCGGCGCGCCAGCAGGCATGCTTGACCGCTGCGGTGCATGCCGTAGCGCTCGCGGAGGCGCATCGGCTCGCGCGAGAGGTCGAAGGCGTCCCGACTGCCGGACGCCGAGAGGAGCGCGTGGGCCTGTCGGCGACTCACATCGAGATCGAGTGAGGCGCGGTCGTCCTCGAGCCGGCGTGTGTAGCGGTCCAGCGAATCCAGCAAGCCCCGGCGTCGGCTCACGCGCACCCCAGGCAATTCGCCGCGCGGCGACATGGCGGCGAGTTCCCGCACGCCATCGCTGACATCGGCGAGCATCAACGGCTCGTAGGCTCGACCCAGCAGTCCGCCGTACTGACCGGCGGCGACGATTTCGGGCACCAGCAGCGGCCCGTTGAGCTGGACGGCCTGGTAGGGGAACTTCCCGGCGGGCCGGACGCGACGGATGACCGCGCCGAGTGCGGGGTAGTCGGTCGGTTTGGGAGTCGGGTTCGACGACTTTTGCGGGTGGAAGTGGCCCGTCAGAGCGAGGTAACAGGCCGAGCCGTGGTCGAGGTCGTCATGCGACATACTGCGGACGAGCGTGAAGCGATCCGCTCGCGCGGCGAGACGTGGCATGTGTTCGCAGAATCGCACGCCCGGAAGGCTCGTTCCGATGGAGCCGAACGCGCCGCGCACCTCAACGGGGGCGTCGGGCTTGGGGTCCCAGGTGTCGATCTGACTCTGGCCGCCGGAGGCGAAGACGACGAGGACCGATTTCGCCTTGCCCGTCCCACGGAGTCGAGGCGCGGCACTCCCCGACGACGCGAGACCGAGGCCCGCGAGCGTGCCGAGGCGCAGCCACTCGCGCCGGGTGATGCCATCGTCGGTGAGCAGTCGCAGCAAATCGGCCCTCCTCGCAGGGGTTATCGCGCGCGGAAGTGGTCCACGAGGCGCTCCATCGCGTCGGCGATATGGAAGGCGGCGGTGTAGTGCGTCGCGTCGTACCAGACGATCTTCTGTTTGCCCGACGCCTCCCAGAGCATCCGGGCCATCGCGGGCGGCACGACATCGTCTTGGCTCGCGGCGAGGATGAGCAGGTCGCGCTTCTCCAGGTTCGCCGCGCAGGTCAACGGGTCGATCGGCTCGAACGCCTTCTCGAGGCGGTCGAGCTTGCCCCCGACTGCCTTCCACAGCGCGACGTAGGGCTTTGCCAGCGAGTGGCCCGCGTATCCCTTGACGAACCCGCCCCCGCCGAGGAGGACACCGACTCGGCCCAGGCGCGGCTCCATCTCGCCGGTCAGGGCGGCGAGGAAGCTGCCGAGACTCGTGCCCATGATGCCGAGCTGCTCGCCGTCGATCTCGGGGCGGGACGCGAGCCAGGCGGCGGCGACTCGCATATCGAGGACGGTCTGCGTCACCCCGGCCGTCGTCTGCTTCAGGTTCGGCGACATCAGCCGTATCTTGCTCCCGGCGGGCCGGCGCGGGCCGTAGTGGGCCATCTGGACGAACAGCGCGGCGATACCGTTGGCCGCGAAGTGAGTCGCGAGGTGCCGTGAGAGCATCTGGTTGCCCGCCGTGATGTCGAGGACGATTACGGCGGGGTGTGGCCCCTTGCCCGTGGGACGATAGTACTCGGCGTGGACGGTGTTGTTCTCGACGGTCGAAGTCTTGACCGGAGAGGGGAACGTCAGGTGATGGATGCTGACGCCGATCGCGGGCAGTTCGCGCTTCTTCTCCATCTCGTAGCGATACTCTCCCGAGGCGAGTTGGTAGCGCTTCGGAGTGTGCTTCTGGTCATCGATGGGGGTGAACGTGAACTTGCCGTTCTCCTTGGAGCGAGCGGGGGCGTCGGCCCATGCGAGGGGAGGGAGGCAGACGACGAGCATGGCGGCAAGGAGACGCATGGCGGCCTCTCGGGAGGGTGGATTCCTACCCAATCATCATCGCCGAGAGGAGTCGCGAAGGCAAGTCCCGGTGTGGGAGTTGCTTCGGATCGATCGGGCCGACTGGGGGGCCGGGATTCGATATACCGAATGCGAAGGAGTTTCCACGTCCGAACCCGTCGCCTTCTGGCTCACTCTCACGGTGCTGGGTTCGGTCGCGAACCTCATCGTCGTCGAGCAGGCTCGGCGCGAGGGGCTATGGCTGGTGAGCTAGTGACGCGGCGTGGGTGTTACTACGGAAGTAGGCGAAGCCCAGCGATTGTAATCGCTGGGCTTGGGGCAGCGCCTCTCCTTTGCCTACTCCCGTGGTCACACCCGACGCGGCGTGACACCTCTACTACGAGAGGGCCGGATCGCGTATTCTGAAAGTCATCCGACATCCGTGTTCCCCACCCGAGAGGGTTGCTCCCATGTGCACTCCCGCGCAGGCGGATCGTAACTTGCTGGCCGGCGTCCTCGCGCTTCAGATGGACTTCGTCACCGGCGACCAACTCCTCGCCGCGATGAACGCCTGGGCGCTGAGAAAGGACACGCCGCTGCTGGATCTATTGCACCAAGACGGCGTGCTCGCGGGCGAGGACCGCGAAGCACTGGTTCATCTCGTCGAGCGGCACATCGCCCGGCATGGAGACGCTCGAAAAAGCCTAGCCTCCCTGCATCTGGACTCTGACGCGCGGCGGGAGTTGGAGCAGATAAAGAGTACCGATGTTCAGGACGGTCTCGATTCGATGAGGACGACCGTCCCCTATGGAGTGACGCCGGACACCAGGTCCAGGGGTGGGATGGGTCACGATTCTGGGTGGCCAGGCTTCGCCCGGTTCCGCCGAGTGCGGTCTCACGCCAAGGGCGGCCTCGGCGAGGTGTGGCTGGCCGAAGACGCCGAGTTGCATCGCGAAGTGGCTCTCAAGGAGATCCAGGAGCGATACGCCGACTCCGAGGATAGCCGGACTCGCTTTATCCGTGAAGCGGAGATCACCGGGCAACTGGAGCATCCTGGCATCGTCCCTATCTACGGCCTGGGCGTCTACGGCGACGGCCGGCCCTACTACGCCATGCGCTTCATTCGCGGCGAGAGCATGCAGGAGGCGATCAACCGCTTCCACGAGGCCGACCGCGCCGGGAAACGCGACCCCGGCGAACGGGCGCTCTCCCTGCGCGGCTTGTTGGGCCGCTTCGTCGCCGTGTGCAATGCGGTCGGCTTCGCCCACGCGCGCGGGATCATGCATCGCGACCTCAAGCCGGCGAACGTGATGCTAGGCGAATACGGCGAGACGCTCGTCGTCGATTGGGGTCTGGCCCGCCGGTTGGCCGAGGGGGCCGACTGCACCGTGCCGATCGTCCCCGTCCGCCTGACTCAGGACGACGCGGGGGAGACACGGCAGGGGCAAGCGATCGGAACGCCCGCGTTCATGCCGCCCGAACAGGCTCTTGGAGACCTCGACCGCGTCGAAGCCCGAAGCGATGTCTTCGCGCTCGGTGCCACGCTCTACTCCCTGCTCAGTGGCAAACCCCCTTACGTCGGCCCGAAGGCACTGGCCCAGGCCGCTCAGGGGAAGTTCCCTCCCCCGCGGCAGGTCAACGCCACCGTGCCTGCGGCGCTGGAGGCCGTGTGCCTCAAGGCGATGGCGCACCAGCCGGAGGACCGATACGCAGGTGCCCGTGCGCTGGCTGCGGAAGTGGACCGCTGGCTGGCCGACGAGCCGGTGCGCGTCTTTCGTGATCCGTTTATTGTTCGCTCCGGGCGGTGGGCACGGCGCAATCGCACGTTGGTGAGCAGCCTTGCGGTGCTACTGCTGGCGAGCGTCACGGCCTTGTCCATCGGCCTCTACGCCGTCGGTCGCGAACAGGTCAGGACTGCCGGTGCCCTGAAAACCGCTGAGGACAACCTCGTTCGCGCCGTCACGGCGGAGGAGACCGCGAAGGGCAATCTCGAACTCGCGGAGGGGAACCTGAAGCTGGCGCGCAAGGCAGTGGATGAGTGTTTCAACATCGCGAAGGAGCATCCACGCTTGCAGGATGAGAGCCTCATGGATGTCAAGAAGCTGCTACTGGAGAAGGCGCTGCCGTTCTTCAAATATTTCCGCGCCCAGCGTCCCGACGATGCTCAGATCGACACAAATATTGCGGGGAATCTGTTGAGCGTCGCTTACATCACCAGCGAGATCGCCGGCAAAAAGGAGGCGCTGGCCTCCTACGAGCAGGCACGCGAACTCTACGGCAAACTGGTGACGGCCCAGCCTGACGTGTTGGAACACCAGAGCGCCCTGGCACGCACACATCACAACATGGGCAACCTACAGAACACTCTTGGCAAGCGTAAGGAAGCTTTGGAGTCCCACCAACAGGCGCACGATATCCAGAGCAAACTCGCGGCGATCCAGCCCAACGTCGCGGCGTATCAGAGCGACCTGGCAGCCACCTACAACAGTCTGGCCGGATTGCTGAGCGGTTCAGACAAACCAACGGAGGCGCTGAAGTTCTACCAGCAGGCGCGGGACATCCAGAGCAAACTGGCAGCCGCCCATCCCAATGACTTGGAGTATCAGAACAAACTTGCAGGCACGCACAATAACCTGGGCAACTTGCTCGACGATCTGGGCAAGCGAGAGGAGGCGCTCGAGTGCTACAAGCGGGCGTGCGACATGCAGAGTAAACTCGTCACCGCCCACCCCAACGTCGCAGACTACCAGAGCGCCTTGGGACTCATGCACAACAACAGGGCCATCTTGCTGAGAGCCTTGGGCAAGCCGGGCGAGGCGTTGAAGTCCTATCACCTAGCTCTCGAGATCGATCGCAGGTTGGCGATGGCCCAGCCCAACGTCTTTCAGTATCAGAGCCGCCTGGCAAGCACCTACAACAACTTGGCCGTTTTACTGCGTTCTCAGGGCAAGCAAGAGGAGGCATTGCGGTCCTATCAACTCGCTCGCGAGATCCGCGTCAAATTGGTGAACGATCAGCCCGATGTCTGGAAGTATCAGTTTGTCCTGGCAAACACCCACAACAACCTGGCGGTCTTGTTTCTCGACATGGGCAAGCTCGAAGAGGCGTTAACGTACTTCCTCGAAACGCGCAAGACCACTGGCCAAAGGGCAACCGTTGCTCCAGAGGACGGACAGGCTCGAAATCTTAATGCCAACGTGCATTACAACATCGCGCGAACGCACGCGCTGTTCGCCGCACAGGCACTTCGAGACACGAAAAACCCGTTGGCCGTCCGAGAGATGGAAGCCGAGAAAGCAGCCCTGGAGGCGATACGTTGTCTCGAACGAGCCAAGGGAGTAGGTGCCTTCGAGTTACCCCCGATCCGTCACCGCCTGCTCGCAGATCCCTATCTCGACGGTCTTCGCAAGCGCGACGACTTCCAGAAGTTCGTGAAAGGGCTTCCCCAACCGGCACGGTAAGCGGTGCGTCGATGGTCCTTTGCCCTGACCCACACCCCAGCTTCCGGCTGGCGAGCGTGACGGGGTTGTCCCTCGGCCTCATCGCCTTGGGGCGCGAACAGGCGTTGAAGGCCGAGGCTCTGGAGCGGGCGCTGGCCGCAGAGGAGGAGGCGAAAGCCAACTCGACCCAGGCGAAAGAGACTTTCGAACTGGCCCGGAACGCGGTAGCGGCCGAGGTAGGACGAGAACGCGGGTCCGAGACGCGAGATGTCTCGATCCGTCATGGGATCTTCCCACCCCGGCGACCCCACTCGATCTATACACCAACAAAGCTGCGCTGTAGGGCTAACAACTGCCGCAGCACATACTGGAGGATGCCGCCGTGCTGGTAGTAGCGGACCTCCTGGGGCGTGTCGATGCGGACGACGGTGTTGAACTTCTTCTCGGTGCCGTCCGGGGCGGTCGCCTTCACGACGATCTCGCGACCCGCCGTCGAAAGCATGTCGGCGAGGCCCGCCAGGTCGAAGACCTCCTCGCCGGTGAGGCCGAGGACGGCGACGTTGTTGCCGGGGGTGAACTGCAGCGGCAGGATGCCCATGCCGACGAGGTTGCTCCGGTGGATGCGCTCGAAGCTCTCGGCGATGACGGCGCGGATGCCGAGCAGCTTCGGCCCCTTCGCGGCCCAGTCGCGCGAGCTGCCCGAGCCGTACTCCTTGCCCGCGAGGACGACCAGGGGAGTCGATTCGTCGGCGTACAGCACCGAGGCGTCGTAGATCGACATCGGCTCGCCGCCGGGGAGGTGGCGCGTCACCCCGCCTTCGGTGCCGGGCGCGAGGAGGTTCTTGAGGCGGATGTTGGCGAAGGTGCCGCGCACCATCACTTCGTGATTACCGCGCCGACTGCCGTACTGGTTGAAGTCGGCGACGGAGACGCCGTTGTCGAGGAGATACTTGCCCGCGGGACTGGCTGCCCTGATCGACCCGGCCGGCGAGATGTGGTCGGTCGTGATGCTGTCGCCGAGTACGGCGAGCGCCCGCGCGCCGAGGATGTCTACGACGTGCGGCAGCTCGCGGGTCATCTCCTCGAAATAGGGCGGGTGTTTGACGTAGGTCGAATGCGCGTCCCACTCGTAGAGGTTGCCCTCGGGCACCGGCAGTTTCTGCCACGACTCGGAACCCTCGAAGACGTTCGCGTACTCGTCCTCGAACATCTTGCGCGTGATGGACGAGGACACACACTCCTGTACCTCGGCCTGGGTCGGCCAGATGTCCTTGAGGAAGACCGGCTGTCCGTCGGACCCGATGCCGAGCGGCTCCGTGGTGAGGTCGATGTCGATCCGGCCCGCGAGGGCGTAGGCGACGACGAGCGGCGGCGACGCGAGGTAGTTGGCCCGCACGTCGGGATGCACCCGCCCTTCGAAGTTGCGGTTGCCGGAGAGGACCGCCGCGACGACGAGGCCGTTGTCGGTGATCGTCTTCGAGATCGCCTCGGGCAGCGGGCCGGAGTTGCCGATGCAAGACATACATCCGTATCCCGTCAGATTGAACCCGAGCGCCTCGAGCGGCTTCATCAGGCCCGCCTCGATGTAGTAGCGCGTCACCACCTTCGAGCCGGGCGACAGGCTCGTCTTGACCCACGGCTGCGTCTTCAGTCCCTTCTCGACGGCCTTCTTCGCCACCAGCCCGGCGGCGAGCATGACGTAGGGGTTCGACGTGTTGGTGCAACTCGTGATGGCGGCGAGGACGACGGAGCCGTCCTTGACGTAGTCGGCGACATCCGCCGGGACGGGTTCGACGGGGGCCATGGGCTGCGTCGGGAGGGACATCCCTTTCGGCCTGGCGGCCCCGTGCAGCCGGGGCAGCTCGACGGCGAAGTTCTCCTTGACCTTCGACAGGCCCACCCGGTCCTGCGGGCGGCGCGGGCCGGCGAGACTCGGCTCGACGGTGGCGAGATCGAGTGACAGGGTGTCGCTGTAGAGCGCCTCGGGAGTGGAGGCGTCGTGGAACATGCCCTGCTCCTTCGTGTACGCCTCGACGAGGGCGACGAGCGACTCGGGCCGGCCGCTCATCCGCATGTAGCGCAAGGTCTCCGCGTCCACCGGGAAGATGCCGCACGTCGCGCCGTACTCCGGGGCCATGTTGGCGATGGTGGCGCGGTCGGCGAGGGGCAGGTCCGACAGGCCGGGGCCGAAGAACTCGACGAACTTGCCGACGACGCCCTTC
>JANXSH010000322.1 GCA_025356615.1 Planctomycetia bacterium
TCCCCGAACCCGTGCCGATGAACCGCATGGCACCGCCGGGCTATTCCGAGTTGAACCCGCCGCGCATGCCGCCCTACGCGTGGCGACGACGTGGGTGATCCCGTCACGGACGCAGAACCGGGCCATCGCCAGCGCCTCGTCCAGCGACGCGGCCCCGTCATCGACACCGGGCAGGATGTGGCAGTGTAGGTCGAGCATGTGTTAATTGTTGCGATCGCTCGGCCCGAGATCAAGTCTTTCGGCCTCGATCAACGACACCAAGCCCATCGGTCGCAACCGATAAGCTCTTGCCTCACCCTTCCCTCGAACACACCACACCAAACGACCCGACCGCGCCGCGAGAGGGAGACTCGCGACGCGGTCCAGGGAGGGACGGTGAGGGGGAGACGATTCTCACCAGTAGCGGAGCTTCCACCAGTTATACTTGTTGCCGACCTGGCCGAACCACCAGTACCCGTCGTCCCACTCGAGCTTCACGGAGCGCCACCCGAGCGGAACCTTCGGGAACGGGTAGACCGGGCCGATGAACGGGAACGCCTGGGCGGGGTAGGCCGTCGGCGTGGCGACACGGCTGAAGTTGTTGTGCGGGGCATACGTCGGCCAAGCGTAGGGCGGCATGCGCGGCGGGTTCAACTCGGAATAGCCCGGCGGTGCCATGCGGTTCATCGGCACGGGTTCGGGGATCATGCCGCCGTTGGGGCGGGGCGTGCCGGGAGTGGTCTTGGGGACAACCTCGCCCTCGGGGATGGGTGGCGGGAGCGGGTCGGGCAACTTGGGCTGGGTGTCCGGCACTTGCACCGGGACGATGCCCGATACGAGGGTCTTCATCTTCAGCCGATCGATGACGCGATCGACCGCCGGGATACCCTGGACCAGGCGTAACACCTCGTCGCGCTGGGCAGCGTCCACGACGTTGCCGGTCAGCTCGACGACGCCACTCTGGACGGCGACATCGACGCGGTAGTTTCGCAACAGCCCGCTTTGACGCAGGCTGCCCACGACGACATCCGCCAGGGCTTGATTTTGACTCGCCGAGGCCACCAGGAGCGGGGCCAGAGGCGCGGGTTCTCCCGCCAGGGCGGTTCGCCCGGACAGGACGGTCAACCCCAGCAGGGTTGACCAGACGAATCGACGAACTCTCACCGGTGCATCCTCCTGACGCTCGTCCCGTGCCGTCTACCACCTTGGCAAGACGACTCTTATTTCCTCTGCCTCCTCTATCGATCCGACCGGCCCGACGAACGCACCCCAGGCGAGGCGTTTCGAGTGATATCGCCGGGGGGTTCGATCGCATATCGAGTACGAACGCACCGGCTGGCGCAATCGGATTTCGCGAATGCCTGAGTCTCGCCCCTTCCCATAACTAGGCTCTCCTGGGTAGAATGATTCTTCTAGTCGTTGTCGGCCCCGGATGAACCAGCTCTGATGGAAACGCTCACGCTACCCCTGATCGCCTCCACCCAGTCGTACCTGGAGACGCCGTCCGACCAGCTCCGCGCCTGGTTCGCCGACCAGGGTGAGCCGGCCATGCGGCACAAACAGGTGCGACGCTGGCTCCTGATGGGCCGGGCGTCGTCGTTCGCCCTCATGACCGACCTGCCGAGGGGGCTGCGCGAGCGACTCGACGAGCGGTTCCGACTCTTCAGCAGCCGGGTCGATCGCGCGATGGTCTCCAACGACGGCACCGAGAAGTTGCTCATCCGTCTCGCGGACGGCAACCTCGTCGAGTGCGTCCTCCTGAAAGAGGCCGACCGGCGGACCGTCTGCATCAGCACGCAAGTCGGCTGCGGCATGGGCTGCGTCTTCTGCGCATCCGGCATCGGCGGCGTCGTCCGCAATCTCAGCACGACCGAAATCCTCGAACAACTCCTCCACGTCCGCAACCGTCTCCCGGCGGACGAACGCCTCTCGCACGTCGTCGTCATGGGGATGGGCGAGCCGATGGCGAATCTGGAGCCGCTGCTCGAGGCGCTCGACGTGGCCTGCTCCCCCGAAGGACTCGGCATGAGCGCCCGGCACATCCACATCTCTACGGTGGGCCTGCCTGCCAAGATGCGTCGTCTCGCTGACGCCGGTAAACAGTATCACCTCGCGGTCTCTCTGCACGCCCCGACGGACGCGCTGCGAAACCAGATCGTGCCGACCAACGACAAGGTCGGCCTCGCTGCGATCCTCGAGGCCGCCGACTACTTCCAGGCAACGACCGGACGACAGGTGACGTATGAATACGTCCTCCTGCGCGGGGTGAACGACCGGGCCGAGGACGCTTCCGGGCTGGTCCAACTCCTGCGAGGAAGGCAGGGCCACATCAATCTCATACCGTTCAACGACGTGGCAGGCTTGCCCTTCCGACGCCTGGCACAGGATTCGCTCGTTGCGTTCGTAGAGATCCTGCGGTCGGCCCGCCTCAGCGTGACGGTGCGAAAACGCCACGGAGCCGACATCGATGCCGCCTGCGGCCAGCTGCGACGTGAAGCGCTGGCCGCCCCTCTAGGAAATCCGTCTGCGGAACTTCATTCCGCGGCGGGGGTTTGATTCAACACACGGAATGGACGAGGAGGGAACGTGTCAGCGACAGGCGAGACCAGCGCGCAACTGGCACTCCGTGACCCCGATATTCGCCTTATGCTCCAGGTGCGAGGCGATGAGCCAGGCGCGTTCGAGGAACTGGTCGAACGCTACCAGCACCGGCTGGTAGGCGTCATGAATCACCTCGTCCGCAACAACGAGGAGGCCGAGGATCTCGCCCAAGAGGTGTTCCTCCGGGTCTATCGGGCACGCAAGAAGTATCGCCCGCGCAGCAAGTTCTCGACATGGGTCTTCACCATCGCGAACAACCTCGCGCTGAACAGCCTTCGGGCGAAGCATCGCAAGCCCGTGGTGCCGTTACTCTCGCCGCGCGACTCCGGCCCGATGGGGGCCGGCCCCCAGGAGCAGATGGTCCCGGACCCCGGCACCGGGCCAGTGCAGAAGGTGCAGAAGATCGAACTGGCCGACCGGATCCGCGAGGCGCTCGACGGCCTGAGCGAACGACAAAAGATGGCCGTGGTCCTCAACAAGTTCGAGGACATGAACTACGCCGATATCGCCGAAGTCATGGGCCTGACGACCAAGGCCGTCAAGTCCTTGTTGAGCCGGGCACGCATGAATCTGCGGGTGGCACTCACCGGATATGTTCACATGGACGGGCAATCGATCCCGGCGGACGACAAGGAGGAGGAATGACCCCCGAGGTCATCGAGCCATGAAGAAACCGCCCCAAATGACTGAGGACGAGCGCGCCGAACTCGTCGCATTCCTCGACGGTGAACTGACGGACGAGGCGGCTCGCGTCATCGAGGCTCGGCTCAACGTCGAGCCGGCCTACCGTGTCGAGGCGAAGGCCCTCGAGCGAGCATGGGAGCTGCTCGATTACCTCCCCAAGTCCGAGCCGATGGCTAAATTCAGCGAGCGCACGCTGTCCAAGATCGTGCCTGTCATGCCGAGGCGGATGCCGCCGCCCCTCCCCGCCCGGCGACGGTGGTGGTTCTGGCCGGCACTCGCTGGCGGCTGGGCCGTGGCGTTCTTCCTCACGATCGTCCTGGGCTATGGAGCCTATAGCTTGATGGTGCCGCGCGAGCCGGGCGAGGCCGATCTCGTGCGGGATCTGCGGCTGATCGAGAACAAGAAAGCGTATGACACCGTCGAGGACTTCGAGTTCCTTCGACAACTCGGACACCCGGACCTGTTCGGCGAAGACAGCGAGTAGGGATGGTCAGTTGTCAGTTGTTAGTCTTTAGGGAGTGCCGAGAGACGCGATCCTGCCCCGTATTTACTGACAACTGACAACTGACAACTGAGTGGAGACTTCTTCTGATGCGATGCCCCAGGTGGTCGGCACTAACCCTGACCCTGTTGATATTCGGCGTGGCTCTCGGAGCGGGCGATCAAGTC
>JANXSH010000323.1 GCA_025356615.1 Planctomycetia bacterium
CCTGAGAGGAAGGCCAGATGTCTCGACCCAAGGAGCCGTCGCCCCTGGTGGATGAAGTTCGACCCTACCTGCACGGGGTGGCCAAAAACCTCATCGACAAGGTCTACGGCCCTCAGGGGCCCGCCTGGGGCACTTCCCTCACCCAGATCGAAGACCTTCTCCTCGACATCCGATCCGTCCTCACCGAATCCATGCTCGACGCCGCCCTGTCTCGCCAGGCCGCCTCCCTCGATCAGCAACCCGACCGGGCCCGCGCCTGTCCCGGCTGCAAGCAACCCCTGGAGTACGGCTCCCCTAACCCTCGCATCATCCAGACCCGCGCCGGAGAAGCCTCCTGGCAAGAACCCGGAGCCTACTGCCGTCCCTGCCGGCGGGCTTTTTTTCCCTCAGGCCAAGAAGCCCTGGGGATCGACCAGACTGACCTCGGCCCCGCGTTGCAAGAGAAGGCCTGCTATGCCGGCATCGCCGGCTCGTCCTACGAACACGGACGCGGCATGCTCCTGAAGTCGGCCGACCTGACCGTCTCGATCGAGCACGTCGAGCGGTTGACCGATCGGATCGGCGAAGGGCGCGTGGCCCAAAGGGACGCCGAGGTCGCCGCCTTCGTCGAGTTGCCGCTGGTCGAAAAGTTCGCCGTGCCCGCAGGGGTGGCCGCGCCGGCGGCGGTCGCCGTCATGTGCGACGGCGGCAGAATCCAGATCCTCGACCGCCGAGCCGGCGAATCGTCGGCGACTCCGGAAGCGGCCCCGGAGGCGACCCCGGAGGCGACGGCCGGCGAAGACGACTTCGACGACGAACCGCCCCAGGTCAAGGGCCGGTCCAAGCACTGGCGGGAGGACGAGATCGCCCTCCTGCTGGAACGGAACAGCGAGGTCTCGGCGGAAGATCCTTGCCCCGACCTCCCCGAGTCGTTCGCGGATCCGTTGCGGATCCTCCAGCTGGTCAAGGAGTTGGGAAAAGGCGTCAAGGAGGGGCAAGAGGCTGCCGAGGAACCGACCGACGAGCCGGAGCCGGACGACCCGCTGGGCCAGGACGCGAAGTACGAACCGCCGGAGGTGCTATCGCGCAAGGTGCTGGCGACCCGCGAGGCCTGGCCGGACTTCGCGCCGATGGTAGCATCGGCGGCGAGAGAAGAAGGCTTCCAGGGGGCGAGCCGCAAGGCGTTCGTGGCCGACGGCGCGGCGAACAACTGGGCGCTCCAGAGACGCTTCTTCGGGAGCTACGAACCGGTGCTGGACTTCGTTCGCGCCCTGGCCTATGTGTGTGCGGCGGCGTTGGCGGGTCGGACGTTCGCGGCGGGGTGGGTTTGCTACCAGAGGTGGATCGGCTGGGTTCGGTCGGGAGAGGTCGGCAAGGTCATCGAGGAGTTGCAGACCCGGCAAGCGGAGTTGGGTGAGCCAGCGGCGGACGAGGCAGAGGGGAGCCCGCGGCAGGTGGTGAGGAAGTCGCTGGGCTACCCGAGCAACCACCAGGACAAGATGAAATACCCGGAGTACCGCAAGGCGGGACTGCCGGTGACCAGTAGCCTGATGGAATCGACGGTGAAGCAGATGAACAGGCGAGTCAAGGGCTCCGAGAAGTTCTGGAGTGAGGAAGGGGCCGAAGGGATCCTCCAACTGCGAGCCGACGACCTCAGTGACGACAAGCCGTTGGAGAAGTTCTGGGAAAAGCGGCAGGCAGCGGCGAGTGGCCAACGCCGCTACCGGCGGCGATCCGCTGGTTGATTGCGAATCAGATCGTACACCCCGACTTGCGTGCGAAGGTCCATTCCTTGATCGGCCTGCTCTCGACGAGATGCCGCTCGAACGTGTCCCAGGAAGAGACGAGATTCCCCTGTGCGGGATCTCTCGTAGGGGCTATACTGAGACTGAAGTGGTATAACTGGATTCCTTGCGATAGGTGGTATGGAATGAATTCCTTGGGACGGAAACAAAACCTGACGCGCCTCCTGGTGCTGGGTGGCATTTGTCTGATGGTCGTGACGGCATTCGCCGCCGAGAAACCATCCCTCACGCGCCTGGACCGCGACCAGATCGATGAGCGTATCGCGAAGATCCAGCCCACCCGGAAGGAGAAACGCTTCGACGAGATCGGCTGGGTGAAAGGTCTCCGCGAGGGCGAACGCCTGGCCAAGAAGAGCGGTCGACCCCTGTTCCTGTTCTCGAACGTGGGTGATCTCGACATCGGGCGCTGCTGAGGCGGGGCCACCAATCTGAAGGGCGGTTCGCTCTCTCAGGACAAGGTCATCCAGCTCCTCAACGCCTATTTCGTACCCGTCTACATCTCCCACGACGCCCACGAGAAGGGAGACGCTCCGGCGGAAGACAAGAAGGAATGGCGGCGCATCTATCACGAAGCCATCACCAAGCTGAAACGCTCCGGCACCGTACACGTCTACATCCTGGCCCCGGCCAACAACGAGGTGATCGAGAGCATCGACATCGGCACGGCCACACAACCGGAGAAGCTGTACACCCGACTCGAAGCGGTGGTCCAGAAGCTCGGCACGCCCAAGGGCAAGCCGGTCGTCGAGCCGTCGCCCCAATCCACTCCGCCCCGGAGCGCTGCGGATTCCCTCGTCCTGCACCTGGCCGCGCGTTCCTCCAAGGGCACCTGGAACGAGTTCCCGGTGGAGAACTGGACGATCCTCCCCCGAGACGAGGCCAAGAAACTGTTGCCCGTCGGCGACGTGAAGGTCGGGACATCCTGGGAACTGAACAAGGGCGTCACGGCCCCGTTCCTGAAGAACTTTCTACCCAACGGCTTCGCCTACGCCAGCTATCACAAGACGACGATCGAGGAGCAATCCTTGAAGGCGACGATCGTCTCGGTCGAAAAGGGCATCGCGCGGGCGCGAATCGAGGGCAACCTGAAACTGAAGCATAAGACCCTCGACTTCAACGTGTCTCCTCCGACTCCGATCGACCAGTTCGCCCAGATGGCGATCGTAGGGTACATCGACTTCGAGCCTGTTGAACACCGTGTCCGTTCGTTCCGCCTCCTCGCCGACAAGGCGACGGCGCGCGAGGGTCAAGTGGAGTACGCGGTGGGTCTTCGCTCGATGCCCCGCTGACCTTGCCGATTTCCGACTCGCGAAATCGACCATGAAGCTACAAGGAAGAGACATCATGCGACGGTGGATTTCTCTGATCGTTCTGGGGCTGCTTTGCCTTTCGTCCTTCGCCGAGCCGAAACCAAAGGCGGCTGTTAAGGAAGTCGTCCTGTTCGATTTCGAAACGCCAGCGGATCTCGAAGCCTGGTCCAACCTCGAGCTTCCAAGTGCCAAGCACAAAGAGCCTCTGGCCAAGTTCGAGTTGTCCAAACAGCACGCCACGCGCGGCAAGCACAGCCTGAAGATCACCTTCGCAGGCGGGAGCTGGCCCACGCTGACGACCACGACGGTGCCCGGAGACTGGATGCCCTACTGGACCTTCAGGGCGGACGTGACGGCCAGCCGCCCTTGCGTGGTCGGGTTCACCGTCCTTCAAGAAAAGAGCCAGCGTGGCGACGGCTGGGATCCCGTGGTGAGCCGTTGGGCCAAGACCGAGTTCCTCCAAGCGGGCAAGAACACGGTCGTCGGCACGATTCACGACTCCAACAGCTACTCCATCAACACCAAACTGGGCAAAGTCGTCCGGCTGGAAATCTTCATGTACAACCCCCACAAGGGGGAGTCGATCTTCGTGGACAACATTCGCATCTCCACCGCGAAGGAAGCCCCACCGAATGCGATCACGAAGTTTCCGGTACTCGGCACCGACCTGGTGGTCTCCGGGGAAATCTCCGGGGTGCGCGAGCTGGGGAAAAAGCTGAAGGACCAGTGGCGTAAGCCGGAGAAGAAGACGCTCGCCCAGGTCGAGACCGAATATCGGTCCGAGTATGAACGGCTGAAGAAGAAGCATCCCGGTGCCGTCTTGGCGGTCTTTCGGGACGGCGAGAAGGGCTACGATCCGGCGCATCCCGACGAGAGGTATACCGGCTGGAAGGACGCCTACTGGTCGAGCCACGGTCCAGACGGTGCCACCGAGGAACGGGCACATAACATCGGCAAGTACGACAGCCATGAAATCTTCATGCGCCACCGCAGCCCGCTGATGCGCGTGGAACTGGCCAGCATTCCCACCGGCTCGAAGATCCTCGCCGCCGGGCTCCTCGTCATCCGGGCGAATGAGAAATTCGTGAAGGAACACCATCCCGACCAGCCGAACATGTGGGTCGTCGAGCCGTGTAATCGGCCCTGGGAAGAGTACGAGGTGAATGCGTATCAATACGCGCGCGACAAATTCTGGAAGGCCATCGGCGGCTGGAACTACGGCGACGATCCCGATTTCGAGCCGGTCTACCTCGCCCACGGGCCGAGCCAGGGCAAGGTCAACTCCTGGGACTTCGTCCACGCCGTCCGCTACTGGACCGACGGCACGCACCCCAACCACGGGTTCATGTTGCACGGCGACGCCGGCGACTGGATGATCCGGGCTTACTCGCGGGAAGCCGCGAAGGTCGCGGATCGTCCTGCGGTGTGGGTCATCTACGAACCGAAGAAATGACCTGCCTCACTCGCCCAGTGGGTTGCGCGCGAAGATCCATTCCTCGATCGGCCTCCCCTCGACGAGATGCTCTTGCACGAGGCGCGGGATGCGGTCGGCGGTCATGCCGTGATACCACGTCCCCTCGGGGTAGACCACCATGGTCGGCCCTTCGGTGCAGACGCGGAGACAGGCCGCGCGCGTCCGGTAGCAGGCACGTTCGCCCGCCGCGAGGTTCTTCTCCTTGAGTTGCCCCTTGAGCGCCTCCCAGGCGGCAAGGCCGTCTTCCTCGGCGCAGCACTTCGGCCCGGCGCACAGGAGGACGTGGCGGTGGTAGCCGCCTATGTTGAGCCTCTCTGCGGTCGTTTCGAGCGGCGTTCGGTTGTCCGGCACGGTGTTATTCCCTCCTTGGAGTCTATGCTTCGCGATGCACGACACGGTCCGTCATCGCCTCGAGGACGGCCTTGCACGCAGACGGCGGGAGGCACTCCAGTTCTGCCCGCGCCTGGGACGATAGCTGAAGTGCTCGGTGTCGGGTGTATTGCAGCGAACCCGCCTCGTCGAGCAGCGGCAACAACGCCGCGCGTCGCACCCCACCCTCGGCGGTCAGTGCCTGTTTGGCGCGGGCGGCGAGTAGCGCGGGGGTGTTGTTCAGCAGGTGCAGCAGGGGCAGCGTCAACTTGCCCTGTTCGAGGTCGGTGCCGAGGGACTTGCCGGTCGCCTTCTCGTCGCCGACGAGGTCGAGGAGGTCGTCGGCGATCTGGAACGCCTGCCCGACCAGTTGGCCGAACCGGCCCAGAGCCTCGGTCTGCGCCGTCGAAGCCCCCGCGAAGTGTGCCCCGAGTCGGCAGGCGCAGGCGGTCAGGGCAGCCGTCTTGCCGTCGATGATGTCGAAGTAGTCGTCTTCGGTCAGGTCGAAATCGCCGGCGTGCATGACCTGGCTCAATTCGCCCTCGCAGACGCGGTCGGTCGCCTCGCCGATGAGTCGGCAGGCGGTCGCGTCGATCGTGCTGGCGAGGTGGAAGGCGTGGGTGAACAGGTAGTCGCCCAGGAGGATGCTCGGCTTGACGCCCCAGACGGAGTTGACGGTTGCCACCCGCCGACGCATCCGGGCACCGTCGAGGACATCGTCGTGGACCAGGGTGGCCGTGTGAATCATCTCGACGACGGCGGCGAGGGTGTGGTGGGCCGGGACCACCTTCCCGAAGGCGCGGGCCGTCAGCAGTAGCAGGACGGGCCGCAGACGCTTGCCCCGGTAGTGCCGGACGTGATCGACGACGGCGGCGACGCGCGGGCGCTTGTTCCGCAGCGACCGGGCGAGGATCCGCTCCACCTCCTCGAGGTCCGACGCGATCGGGCTGACCAGGTCCAGCGGAGCGGCGACTGGGGCCGGCATCGTGAGCGTCGAGGTGTTCATGGGATCCCTACTCCGCGAAGTTTCTGTTTCGGGTGAATCGTACCCAGGCGATGAGATGGCGTCAATCGCTGGCCCGGAAGTCACCGCTACGGCCGCCACTCTTCTCTTCCAACCGGATTCGCTCGACAGTCATAACACGATCGACGGATTTGCACATGTCGTAGACCGTCAGGGCGGCAACGCTGACGGCCGTCAGAGCTTCCATCTCGACGCCGGTGCGGGCGACGATGCGGACCGTCGCCTCGATGCGAAGGACATCCTCCCCCTCGTAGGCGAAATCGACCGTCGCCCCGGCGATGGGTAACGGGTGGCACAACGGGATGAGGTCGCCGGTCTTCTTCGCCGCCATGATGCCCGCGAGCCGGGCGACGGCGAGGACATCGCCCTTGGCGACGCCGCCCGCGCGGATCAGGGCGAGAGTAGCGGGGGCCATGCGAACGAGGGCGCTGGCGCGGGCGACGCGGAGCGTCTCGCCCTTGCCGCTGGTATCGACCATGCGGGCGGCCCCGTGGTCGTCGAAATGGGTAAGATCAGGCATAGGGAT
Organism: Planctomycetia bacterium; assembly: GCA_025356615.1. Lineage (GTDB taxonomy): Bacteria > Planctomycetota > Planctomycetia > Gemmatales > Gemmataceae > JANXSH01. The sequence goes on from JANXSH010000323.1 coordinate 6,488, forward strand.
GAGGTTGGTGAGGGGGCCAAGCCCGCCCGTTGCAACGGTGGGTTTCGGGGGCTTCGGGGATGTTCAGTAACGCGCCACACTCGGATCCACTTCGAGCGAC
>JANXSH010000328.1 GCA_025356615.1 Planctomycetia bacterium
CCGAGCGAGAAGCCGACGACCTGGTCGGTCTCCTCGGTGCGGGCGCTGAGGATGATGATGGGGATCTCGCGGGTGCGCGGGCGTTCCGCCCCGCCGGTCAGGCGTAGACGGTCTCCGCGAACGTGGCGCTACTGCTGTTGAAGTTCGCGTCGCCGCTGTACGTCGCGGTGATCGTGTGCGAGCCGATCGACAGGTTCGACAGCGTGAGCAGCGCCTGCTCCATCTGGTTGAGGGTGACGACGGCGAGGAGGACGCCGTTGTCGTAGAAGGACACCGTGCCCGTCGCGTTCCACGGGGACGCCTCGCTGACCGTGTCGGTGAACGTGACCGCGTGGCCGAATTGCACCGACGAACTCGACGCCGTCAGCCAGCTCATGTCGGTGGCCTTCGACACCGTCTCGGTCACGGCGTTCGACGTGCTCCCCGTGAACATGGTGCTGCCGTTGTAGACAGCCGTGATGGAGTGGCTCCCCACGGAGAGGGCCGTCGTGAAGGTCGCCTGCGGCATCCCTTGGCTCAACGTGCTGGTGCCCAGCAGCGTCGTGCCGTCGAAGAAACTGACCGTCCCGCCCGGCGTGCCGAAGCCGTAGCCCGACTTCGAGACCGCCGCGGTGTAGGTGATTTGCTGGCCAGCGTAGGAGGACTGGGAGCTGGCGCTGAGCGTCGTCGTGGTCGCGCCCATCGCGATGAAGCCCGCGTCGATCTTGGGGATGTCATTTACGGAGCCAATGACGACCAAGTCGCTGAGACCAGTGGAATCGACATCGCTGTCGGCTCCGACAGGGGCGGCGTGTTCAGAGGTGAAGGCTAGGCCGCTGGGACGGCTGACCTGTACGCGGTAGTTACCGACCGCCAGGCCATCGAAGACGTAGAAGCCATCGCTATCCGAGACGGCGGACGCGAGCACGACGCCCTGACCGTCCAGTAGGTTGACGGATGTCCCAGCGCTGCCGAGCTCGCCGCTGTCCTGCTGCCCGTTGTAGTTGGCGTCGAGGAAGAGGCGACCGTAGATCGCCGCCGTCATCGGCGCGTCGGGAGGTTGCGGAGCCTCGGGGTCCGCGCCACCCGGATCGAGCATGGGAGACGGGTCCTGTGCCCCGTCCACGCCCCCGGCATTGACAAGGCCGATGCTGGCATTGACAACCAGCGACGTGGAAGTCAAGACGAGAGTGTCGCTCGTGCCCGTGGCGGGATTCACGACACTGACCGCGTTCGGGTCGTTGCCGGTGTAGTGGGTCGAGAAGATGTCGGCGAGGGGGAGATCCGTGGTGAGGAAGTAAGTCCCCGTGGGGAGGTTGTCGAACTCGTAGGTTCCATCACTGGCAGTCGAGGTGGCGGCGACGACGTTGCTGTTGGCGTCGAGGAGGTAGACGGACTGACCGGCGGCACCCGCTTCGCCGGGGCCGAAGACCCCGTCGTTGTCGTCGATCCACACGGCCCCCTTGACCTGTCCGGGGCGGGGCGGAGGGGGCGGGAGGTTGAATCCCTTGCTCTCCACCGTCACGGTATAGGCCTTTTTTGGGTTCTTGAGAGCGTCCAGCGGGGCGATGTTCGTGATCTTGCCGGTCACGCCTCCTACAGCCCAGGTCTTGTTGTCCGAGGTCCAGGCCAGGTTTCCGCCCGTGCGATTGCCCGCCCACGTCAGGAAGGGCTTCGCCCCGCCCTTCGGGGTGTCCAATCGACCTTGAGCCACGGAGAATTTGACCTTCGAGTCGGTGAGGTCCACATCGCCCCAGTTCCCCGCAGCTTGATTGACGTCCACTCGAGAGGTGGCGTTCCTGGGAGCGTTGCCGGGCCCTTCGTTCGTCAGAACGATGCCTAGTACCGAAGTCGTCATCTTCAATGCACCGTTCAGCGTGAGGATGGCGGCACCGTTCGATTTCGTTGCCACGTTGAGAGTGGCATTCGTGACCCAGAGCGCACCCTGGAAGGTCGTCTGATCGCGGGCGGTAAATGTGCCGCCTTGCACGTTGTATGCGCGGATGATATTGGGGTTACCCAGGGTGACAGGAAGGGTCAGTTTTGTGCTCGCCTCCAGGATCGTCGATGAAGTTGCCCCGGTCTGTTTGCCTGCGGAATCGAGCCGCACTTCCCCGGTGCCGACGACGAATTTACCCTTGTTCTCGAAGCCCGTGGTGATAACCAGCAGGCCATTCCCGGCAGTCCTCTGGAACGTGCCGCTGTTCGTGATCTTGGAATTCTGGCCGAGGCTAGAAAGCGTCAGATTGCCGGAGACGCCGAAGATGCCGCCGCTGCTGACAAGGAATTGGTTGACGGCCATGTTTCCCTGCGTCCAGTCCACCTGCCCACTAACCGTGACGGTAGACTGGAATTCCTTACTCCCGCCGGATAGGGTGGCCACCACCCCGGCACCGAAATCGACCGGCACCTTCGACACCGTATTGCCGGCCCATGTGACCTTCACGCCGGCGATCCCGTTGGGGTCGATGGCGATTTTCTTGTTGGCCGTACTGCTGAACACGACATTGGTAGCCTCGCAGACGAAAGATAGGTTGATCTGCATGTCGGTGAGGAGGTTGATCGTACCGGGCGTGGTGGGGTTGCCGTAGCCGGATTCGATCTTCACCGTTCGCACCAACCCGAGATCCCAGTTGCAGATGGCGTTGTTCGAGCGGTTGTCGAACACAAAGGTGTCCTGCAAGAGCTTGAAAGCGCCTCCCTTGATTGCATTCCCGCTCTCGTCGCTCCAGTTCTTGATGTTGCTCGCGGTATTGCTCCCGGTCGGATTCCAGACCAGGACGGCCGGGGCCAACCGTGACTCGAGCTCGTTCAGTTGTGGCCGGAAGAACTTCGGCCCAGAGGGCATCGCAGTGGTGTCGAAGAGGGACGCCACGAACTGCTAGATCACTTCGGCGATCGCATCGTGTGCCCGTTTCCGGTACGTCTGGAAAAGTGAAGCTTTTGGCATTGGTCTCGTTTCCTCTTGTTGTTGGTTCGGGTGGTGGTTGACTGTACTACTTCTGCGCGGTGAGATCGTCGAACAAGTATCGAAGCCTCCCGACGAAGGCACGGTCCTCCGTTTCGTCCGCAACGATCCTCTGGATGATCGGCCAAGCCTCCTTGCCATCCTTTTGGAGCGACCAGGCGAATTCGGCGATATGCAGCCGGAGTTCTTTCTCCGCCTTCCGGTCTCGCAGGGCGGGGAGCAGATCCGGCAGAGCCGCCTTGGCTCCCCGGCCGATCTTCATGTACACCTCCACGATCATCTTTCGGGTACCGAGGCGGTCCTTGGCATCCTGGACGCCCTCGCAGCGGTACGCCTTGCGGAGTGCGGGCAAGGCGGCGGCCGCCGCCGGCCCCGAGGCCCGCAGCCCGATCGCCGCAAAGATTCGGTCGGAGGCCGTCTCGCCCCGCTCCAGCTGACGGACGAGGAAGGTTATCAGTTTGGGCCGCTCGCCCTCGTCCTCCAGCGCCAGTCTACCGATGGCGTAGCAGGCGCATTCACGCAGCTTCCGCCCTTTGCCCTTGGCGGCGACCCTGAGGAGGGCAGGGTAGGCCCGGCGGGCCTTCGCCCCGACCTCCCCGAGCGATTCCGCAGCGTACTCGGAGACCGTGCCCGCCTCCAGGAGCGCCGGGCGGGCGACCGCGTGATCGTCCAGAGCCTCGACAAGAGCATCGAGCAACTCGGACGAATCCCCAGCGAAGTTCCGGGCCACATGCGCAGCCGCCAAGCGGAGCCGGGGGTTCTTGCTGCGGAAGTTCGCGAGGAGGACGCCGCAGATATCCGGGGGCTCGGCGGGCGAGTGCCCCCGGTAGCAGGCGAGGATCCGCAGCGCGTCCTCGCGGACGCGGATGCGCCTATCCTTGGTGGCCTCCAGCACTCTCTCGATGTCTCGCTCGTCGATGAATTCCTGGAGCCTCTCGACGGCCTTGCCGTGCGCGGCCTTGTCATCCGTGTCCACCGCGTCCAACAGCTTTTCCAGCAGTTTGGGCCGGTCCTCATCTGGATTTCCTGCCGTGACGCACAACGGCACCAAGAGCATAAGAATCACCGAAACGACATACCACCGAGTAAGCATTCTCTAATCCCAGCCTTCCGTTGCACGCGGGTCGATGGGTCTTGCTCGAGAGCGTCAAACTATGATACGCTAGACAACCACTCTCAAATCGTCAACATGAGAACACAAGAACACGCCGGAATCCCGGAATCTCAGATCAGTTCGATGTTCCGCACTGCGCGAGAAGGGCTGCCGAGGTTTCAGGAGCCAGGGCGAAACGCACTGCCCCCCTATATCCCCAACTCGAAACATCGAACTGCCCTGGCCAGATTCCTCGAAATCCTTTTTTTCAGAGACTTTAGCAAGGTTAGTGCAGGTACAACATCGGGCGCTTCTCGTAAGGTTAAACGGGCAGGCTGGTTGCGATCAGATGCTCGTTAGATGCTGACTCGGGGCTATGACATCGTCAGTCGCATGAATTGAAGCCCCCTGCACCCCGAGAAATCCCGTGATTCGCTCGCTTCGGCTCTGATTCGCTGCACTAACTTTGCTAAAGTCTCTTTTTTCACGAAAGTCGGAGCAGGAACCCTCACCCACTAACACATGAGGCCGGCCACCGCAGCCGATGGCCGGCCCTCTGTCACCCTCACGCCCCGCGCGTCTCGCGGAAGCGGTAGCCGACGCCGCGGACCGTCTCGATCAGGTCCGACGAGCCGAGCTTGCGGCGCAGCGTCTTGATATGCACGTCGATGGTGCGTTCGAGGACGATGGCCCCCTCGCCGATGGAGGCGTCCATGAGCTGGGTCCGCGTGAAGGCACGGCCGGGCTGGCGCAGCAGGCACTCCAGGAGGCGGAACTCGGTCGGCGTCAGGTCCAGTTCCTGGTCCTCGGCGAAGGCGCGGTGGCGAATGCGGTCGATGCGGACGCCGAGGTATTCGACGAGGTCGCCCGGCTCGGTCGTGCCCTCGGTCCGGCGCTGGAGCGCCTTGATCCGTTGCATCAGCACGCGCGGGCTGAACGGCTTCGTCACGTAGTCGTCGGCCCCCAGCGAGAAGCCGACCACCTGGTCGGTCTCCTCGGTGCGGGCGCTGAGGATGATGATGGGGATCTCGCGGGTCCGGTCGGCCCCGCGCAGCTCGCGCAGGATCTCGGTGCCGGTCAGGCCCGGCAACATGATGTCGAGGAGGATGAGGTCGGGGAGGTGCGTCTGGGCCTTGCGCAGGCCCTCCTTGCCGTCGTGGGCGACGATGGTTTCGTAGCCCTCTCGGTGTAGGTTGTAGACCAGGCCTTCGACCAGGTCGCGCTCGTCCTCGATGATGAGGACGCGCAAGCGGGGCGTCGTCGGGGTCGCCGGGCGGTTCACGGGAGCGGTCATCACGAATGTCCCTTCGAGCGTCGTCGTCATGCGTGCCTCTTCGAGTCAGGAGCAGACGATGAAGGCCGATCCGACCGTCGTGAATCCCGGCCCGGTCAGGCCGGCGGATTGCGATGGCGGACCAGTTCTCCACCGATCAGGTAGATCACGTCTTCGGCGATATTGGTGGCGTGGTCGGCGATTCGTTCCAGGTGGCGTGTCGCCGAGAACATGGACAGGCCGGGGTCCACCATCTCGGGGTTGGTCTGCATGGCCTTGATGAGTTCCTGGATGATCTCGTCGTTGTACCGATCGACCTCGTCGTCCATCCGGCGGACGCGCTCCGCCTGGGTGTAGTTGAGGTTGACGAACGAGTCGAGCGACTGGCGCACCATCATGGTCGTCAGGTCGGCCATCCGTTGCAGCTTCTCGGGGATCGGGACGCTCGCCGTGCCGGTGAGGCTGATGGCCCGCTCGGCGATCTCCTCGGCGAGGTCGCCCATGCGCTCCAGGTCGGTGGTAATCATCATGACCGAGACGATCCTGCGCAAGTCGGTGGCGACCGGCTGGTGCAAGGCGAGGATCTTCAGGCACTCCTCGTAGACGTGGTTGTCTTCGGAGTCGATCTGGGCGTCGCACTCGATGACCTCGCGCGCCAGGGCGACGTTCCTCGTCTGCAAGGCGCGGATGGACTTGTGGATGGCGTCCTCGACCAGGCCGGCCAGGGCGATCAGGTCGCGTTGCAGGTTGTCCAGTTCTCGTAATAGATGCGCGGCCATGAGTCACCGACCTTTCGGGGAATGAAGACAGAACGGGAGTTCACGGAGGAGTCGGCTCATCCGAACCTCCCCGTGATGTAATCCTCGGTCTGCTTCACCCGCGGTCGGGTGTAGAGCGCCTCGGTCGGGCCGCTCTCGATGAGCTTGCCCTGGAAGAAGAAGGCGGTCTGGTCGGAGACGCGGGCCGCCTGCTGCATGTTGTGGGTGACGATGACGATCGTGTAGTCGCGTTTGAGGGTGAAGACCAGGTCCTCGATGTGGGCGGTGCTGGCCGGGTCGAGGGCCGAGGCCGGCTCGTCGAGGAGTAACACGCCGGGGTCGGTGGCGAGTGCCCGCGCGATACACAATCGCTGTGCCTGGCCGCCGGACAGGTTCAGGGCGGACTCGTGGAGGCGGTCCTTCACCTCTTCCCACAGGGCCGCCGATCGTAGGGAGCGTTCGCAAATCTCCTCGAGCCGGCTGCGATCCTTGAGGCCGGCGACGCGCGGGCCGAAGACGACGTTCTCGAAGACCGTCTTGGGGAACGGGTTCGACTTCTGGAAGACCATGCCGACCTGACGGCGGAGGTCCACCAGGTTGACGCTCGGGTCGTTGATGTCGCGCCCGTCGAGGACGATCTCGCCGGTGTGCCGGGTCCCCTCGATCAGGTCGTTCATGCGGTTGAGGCAGCGCAGGAACGTGGACTTGCCGCATCCCGACGGCCCGATGAGTGCCATCACCGAGCGCTCGGGGATCGACAGCGAGATGTCGAAGAGGGCCTGCTTGTTGCCGTAGAAGAAGTCGAGTTTGCGGACGGAGAACTTCGCCTTGACCCCTGGGTCGTGCGTCGGCTGTCGGCCGTTCAGCGTCCGCTCCGAGATGATGGCCGAGTAGGAGAGCGTGGACATACGATATCCCCGGTGACTGCTCCCCCCTCTGTCTCGCGGATCGCAGAACATCTGAAGGAAGAGGTATGGTAGTTATAGGTTATGCAGTCATTATGAAGAAGATGTGGAGATTTGATGTAGACCGCTCAGGATCGTGCGAGGGGGAGGCATACACGGAAAGTCGTGCCTTGTCGCGGCTCGCTCGTGGCGCTGACGCCCCCGTGCATCGCCTGGACGAGGTGTTTGACGATGGCCAGCCCCAATCCCGTGCCGCCCAGTTCGCGCGAGCGGGCCTTGTCCACCCGGTAGAATCGCTCGAAGATGCGCGGCAGGTCGGCCGACGGGATGCCGATGCCCGAATCGACGACCTCGACGCTCGCTTGTTCGCCTTCCACTCCCAGACGGACGCGGATAGAGCCACCTTCGCCGGTGTATTTGAGGGCGTTGTCGAGTAGGTTCTCGAGGATCTGATCGACGGCCTCTTCGTCGGCCCAGACGATGAGAGCCGGGTGTGAAACCTCGAGGTCGAGCCGCTGGTTGCGGGCCTCGGCGCGCGGCCGGTGGCGCTCGATGCACGCTTCGGCGACGACCCGGAGGGGGACGCTGGTGAAGTGGAACAATTCGGTCCCCGACTCGATCCGCGCCAGACTCAGCAAGTCGAGGATCAGCGCGTGGAGGCGGTCGGCTTGTCGCGCGATCTGCTCGAGGAATCGCCCCCGGTGGGCCGGATCCTCGACGGCCCCATCGAGCAAAGTCTCGACACAAACCTTGATGACCGACAGGGGCGTCTTGAGTTCGTGCGAGACGTTGGCGACGAAATCCTGGCGCAGCCGCTCCAGCCGGCGAAGCTCCGTCGTGTCGTGCAACACGAGGACCGCGCCGCGCGGCGACTCGCCCGGCAGGCGGGCCGCGTGGACCGTGAGCGTGCGGGCCACCGACCCCGTCCAGGAGAACTCCTCGCGGTGCGGCTCGCTCGACTCGAGCGCTCGCTTGACCGCGTCGAGCAGAGGCCGATGCCGCACGACTTCCCAGAGGGCGCGGCCCACGGCGGGGGTGCGCGATAGCTCGAGCAGCTCGCCGGCGCGGTCGTTCACGAAGAGGACGCGCTGATCGGGGTCGAGCGCCACGACCCCCTCGACCATGCCGCTGAGGATGGTCCTGAGCTGTTGGCGGTCTTCCTCGAGCGCGCCGATCCGCGCGCTGAGTTTCTCGCTCATGCGGTTGAACGTCCGGCCCAGGAGGCTGACCTCGTCGGAGTTCGCGGGGTAGACGCGGGCATGAGGGCGGTCCAGGCCGACCTTCTCGAACGCCGCGATCAGATCCTTCAGGGGCCGAGTAATCCGCCGGGCCAGGGAGACACTCAGCACGGCATACAGGCCAAGCCCCACGAGCAAGGCGACTCCGACGAGGAGCGTCAACTCGTCACACGTCTCCGGGTCGCCGACCCGAACGCGAATCGCCAGGGCGAGGCCACCGAGGACGAACACCTGCACCAGCGCCAGGGCGACGAACAAGCGCCGGGACATGGGGGACTCCAAAAGACATTTAGCCACAGATGAACACGGATGAACACAAATAAGACAGAAACGAATTATCGATCATTGCATTTCGTCTGTGCTCATCCGTGGCGAATACTCCTAACCCGCCGCAGGGAGGGAGCGATGGGCGAGCAAGATTACAGAGGGTATAGAGAAATACACAGAAGAGAATAGTTGGTCCGCTCGAGTTGGGAGACGCGGCGAGAAAGTCCGGCGTGCGGCACGCGCAACCCAAACGTGGCGAGCGATCGCGGCCTCCCGGTCTACATGGTGATGGCTCGTCGAACCTACCCCCTTCGAGATCGACGCGGAGGTGATTCACCCCTCGGCCCCCTCCTCTACGTCCAGCCAGCGCAACCGCCTGTCGGCGTCGAAGACGGGGGGCGGGAGTGCCTCGGCGATGGCCCGCGCCTGGTCCGGTGAGAGATCCGTTCTCGCCGGCCCGCTGCCGCGGAACAGGGGTAGGCCGCGCTTGAGCGCCATGATCTCCCGGCGCGTCCGGCCGCGCGGCGCGTCCGGCCAGCGCCCGATGCGCTCGTGGAAGGCGAAGAAGCAGGGCACGATTTCGCGGATGTAGCGCCAGTATCCGGGGTTGTCCGTCTGAATAAAGAAGAGGCCGCCGGGGATCAGGGCGCGATGGACGAGGGCGAGGAACGCTGGCGTGATGAGTCGGCGATGCACCTCGGCGGGGTCGTAATACGGTTGCGGGTGGTAGCAATGGATCTCGGCGGCACTCGCGGCGGGGAGCAGTTCGCGGACGACCCGTTCCGCGCCGACGACTGCGAAACGGACGTTCGCCAGACCACGCTGGTTGCCGCGCCGGGTCGCGTAGCGAATCACGACGGGTTTGACATCGACCCCGAGGTGGTCCATGGTCGGCCGCCAGACGGCACTGCCGATCAGGTAGCGCCCGTTGCCGCAGCCCAGATCGACGACGAGCGGCGCGACGCGCCCGAAGAGGGCAGCCAGGTCGATCGGCCCCGCCTCGGGCAACCGCTTGAGGGCGGTCTGCGTCCACTTCGTCGGGTCGAGGATCTCCCCGGCGACGGGCACGCCGAACTCGCGTTCGATCTGTCGGCGCTTGCGTGGCTGTTTCACCGCGCCCCCTCCCACTTCCGCGCGACGCGATCGCGCGGCGCGAACAGGGGCCACGCCTCGAAGAGGGCCTCGTAGGCCGCCCGCCGTGTCGGAAAGTCTTTGAAGACCCCCGGCTCGTAGCGGAACGAGTGCGCGAGTCGATCCCACAACTTGGGCGGCAATCGGCACGCCCGCGCCTCGGCCCAGTTCCGCTCGTCGATGACCCACCAGTACCACCCGTCGCGCCACGAGACCCCGCGAACCGTCACGGCCTGGGAGTTGTCGCGCACGAATCGGATGGGGTGGAACCCGCGCCGGATCGTCCAGCGGACGCACGCGGCGCTCTCCTGATCGCCTCGCTCCTCATACCAGTCCGCCAGCGCGCTCAGGGTCGTCGCGTCGTCGGGCGATTCGTCGAGGCTATGATAGAAGGCGTCCGGCAAGTAGAGCGTTTCCATGACTCCCCCCTGGAACGAGAATGGCTCGTAGGGGTATTGTATCAGGTCGGGGAAGCCGCCGGAGTGTGCCAGCCATGACTGCAAGCCTGTACTTCGTCGAGCTGATCGTCCGCGACCTCGACGCCGCCGTCGATTGGTATCGCGAAGTGATCGGGTTGCGCGAAGTGATGCGCGACGAGGCGAGAGCCTTCGCGCTCCTCTCCGCCGGGGGAGCGAAGCTCGCGCTGAAGCGCGGGGCACCTTCAACCAGTAGCGTCCTGCTCGCCTTCGAGGTCGCGGACCTCGACGCATGGGTGCGGGATATCGCTAGCAAGGGAGTGGTGCTGGAAGACACTCCCAAGGCAAGCCGTGAGGGCTATCGGCGGGCGCGATTGCGCGACGCGGACGGATATGAAGTGAGCGTCTTCGAGTGGGACCGTAAACGACGCGACGGCACCGATGCGGTTGCATCGGTGCCGTCGTTGGATTGAGCGGAAGGCGAATCAGACCGTGACGACGTTCTCGCCGCGGAGTTCCTCGAACCGATGGCGGATCTTGCTCAGATCCCTGGAGTCGCGGGTAGTGACAGCGACGACCACGCCGCCGTTCTTCAGGGCGGCTTCATACGCCTTGGCGTTGCTCTCGGGGATGCCCAGACCGACGAGACCGCCGATCAGTCCGCCCGTGACCGCACCCGCCCCACCACCGGCGAGGGCCGCGAGGATGGGGCCGGCGACGATGATGCCGAGGCCGGGGACGAGGACGGCGGTGCCGATCGCGGCGATCGCGGCGGCGGTCGCGCCGACGGCGGTGCCGATCATGCCGCCCGTGGCCACACCTTCGAGGCCCATCGTGTTCGCGGCGTGCTTGGTTTTGGGGTCTTCATCGAACTGCTTGTGGGTGCTGTCGGACATCAAGACGTTGATTTCGGAATCCGCGTAGCCCATCGACTTCACGAAGCTGTGCGCCTCGATCGCGTCGTACCGATCCTGGAAGACGGCGGAGATCACCGGTTGCTTGGTGGTTTTGGTCGTCATGGTCATTATCCTCTGGGGGGACATAGGCGAGATGGGATGAGTCATCTTCATCCGGATCACCTCACGATAACAACGACTTGTTGCATCGATCGTGCCGAATGGAGCGGATTCGCTGATTATCCCAAAAGTGGAACGGTTGATCTGTTCCGGCGCAACGATTGCCTCACTTCACTCCCGTGCCGCTGGTTTTGGCGGTAGTCGGATGACCCCTAGGATGAGGAATGCACATGATTCGGATCCTGATTGCCTTGGTCGCACTGGGCTTCACCGTCCCGGCCCACGCCGAGGACACCAAACCCGTCGAACGCAGGGACTTCGACAAGAAGACCCCGCTGGACACCGAGTTCCTCGCCGTCGCGTCGGAATGCTGCAACTGTCAGTGCAGCATGGCGGAGTTGGTTGAGAAGCGGGCTTCTCGCCAAGAAGTGAAAGACTTCGCAAAGAAGATGGAGGAGGATCACAAGGCCGCCCTGAAGGATCTGGCCGCCACGATCAAGGACCGGAAGGTCGCCATCGTCGCGGGCACCAACAAGAAGGACAAGGAGCGCTGTAAGGAAATCGGCAAACTCGAAGGCAAGGAATTCGAAGAGGCCTTCCTGAAGAACGTCGTGACCGACCACGAGAAGGCGATCGCGATGTGCGAGAACCAGATCAAGAACGGCAAAGACGAGAAGGTGACGGAGTTCGCTACTGCGGCGGTGAAGAAACTGCGCGAACACCTGAAGGATGCCAAGAAGCTCCAGTCTTAAGAGAAAGCCGAACGAACCACAGAGGCACAGAGGGCACAGAAGGAAGACCGAGTGAATACGGCGAGTGGGTGTGACACGTTCTTACCACTACCTGTACTCTGTCCATCTCCTCTGTATTTCTCTGTGCCCTCTGTGCCTCTGTGGGTAGATCGGTTTTCTTCTGTCGTTGGTCGAGTGCGGGGAGGACGAATGTTCTCACCGCCCTTTTTCGTAATTCTCCCTCGATTCGTGGGAGCGGCACGCCGGTTGCTTCTGTTCCAATCACTTCGCCCAAAGGAACCTCGACCTCGATCCGAACTGGAGTCCAATCATGTTACGTCTAGCCCTGGTCTTCTTGCTGGTGTCGATCCTCGCGGCCGTCTTCGGCTTCGGAGGTATCGCCGGAGCGGCAGCCGACATGGCCCGCATCCTGTTCTTCATCTTCGTGGTGCTGTTCGCCGTCTCCTTCATCTTCGGCCTCCTGAACCGCGGCGGTCCGAATCTGCCCCCCATCTAGACCGCGAAGCGATGAACGATTCATGACAACGGCCCAGGCGATCGCCTGGGCCGTCGTCGTTTATCTCCAGATCCTACCCGCAGGCGTCCTCTGTTCGCACAGCCCGCAACCCCTCGATTCAGACGTTCACGCGGCGAGCGAGTGATCAGGAGGGGTCGCCACGCGAGACGGCATCGCATTGGGCGGCATGTTCGATTCCTTGAGCAAGTACGCGGGGCGTTGCTTGACCTGCTCGAAGATCCGGCCCGTGTATTCGCCGAGAACGCCCAGGCAGAACAGGATCATGCCACCCATGCCGAGCATGACCGAGATGAGCAAGTGGACGGGCCAGAGGGGCGACCCGCCGAAGAGTCCCGCGATGGCGGTCCCCGTGCCATAGAGCAGCCCGGCGACGATCGAAGCGATACCGGGGAAGATCGGCATCCGCAGGGGCAGGCTCGAGAAGGAAAGGAGGCCGTCTAGCGCGAGCCGGACCATTCGGCGGAGCGTGTAGCTGGATCGGCCCCCCGCGCGAGGGTTCGCCTGAAAGAGTACCTTGGTGTTGCGGAAGCCGAGCCACTTGACCATGCCGCGCAGGAATCGATGGGATTCCTTCAGGCTGAGGAGGGCGTCGAGGGCGGGACGCGACAGGAGGCGGAAGTCCGAGGCCCCCGCTTGGGCCTCGATCTCGCCGATACGCGACAGAACCCAGTAGAATCCGTGCGAGGAGACCCGCTTGAACCACGTCAGGTCGGCGGAATCGATGCGCTCGGTGAGGACGACATCGTACCCTTGCTTCCAGCATTCGAGCAACTCGGGGATCAATTCGGGCGGATGTTGGAGGTCCGAGTCCATCGAGAGTACGACATCGCCCACCGCATGCTCGAGGCCCGCCGTCAACGCGGCCTGATGGCCGAAGTTTCGGCTCAGGGACAGATACCGAACCCGAGCATCAGTCGCCGCGAGTCGGCGCAACGCTACGAGCGTGCCGTCGGCTGAACCGTCATCGACGTAGATCACCTCGACCTGATAATTTTTAGCGAGACCATCCAACACGGGAGCCAATGCGGCGTGGAATCGTGGTAAGACTTCTTCCTCTTGGTAGGCCGGACAAACGATGCTGAGTCGGGGTAGTGGCGTGGACATCGGAAACCTATCCTTCCTGCGGTGCAGGGATATCGACATTCACGCTATTTGGGACAACTCCAGGGATCGATCGCGAACCGCTTCACGGTAACGCCCTCATGCCGCATGGGAGGACTCCCCAGGAGAGGTTGTCGGGGAAGGGGAGGGCGAGGCTCCCGCCGAGCCTTTTTGCATCCCGAAAATCGGCTCGGCAGGAGCCTCGCCCTCCCGAATCACCCGCTTTCCGGATAGCCGCCGAGAAGCGGTGAGGAAGTGGGTGAGCGGCACGATCTCGAATTTCGCCGCGCGACACGCATCGAGGAAGGCGGGTCGGCGGAGCAGCTCCAGTTCATCGACTCGGCGCTGCAGTCGGCCATCCACCCCGCAGTCTCGCCCGACGAGCGTTTCGTCCAGATAGCCTGGGTGGACCATGAGTTCGACCGAAGACCCCGAGATCGTGTTCAACCAGCGCTCGAAGAACGCCGGGTCTTTGATCCAGGTCGGGTCGGTGATCCCCGCGAGCCAACCCGCCCCTGGGAATCCCTGGCGAATCTGGGCGCGCGTCTGGATCCGACCGAGGGTCGAAAGGCCCGCACGCTTGAGCCACGCTCCGGGGACGCGGAACAGGGTGCGAATCGGCTCCCGGATCCGGCGAATGTAGGGACGAGTGGGCTGGTGGCGAAGCACGTCACGAAGGATGGCCCCCACCGAGCCGAAGAGTGAGACGTGCTGATGCGAGTTGACGACTCGAGGAGTCTGACCCGTCAGGTCGATGAATCGATCGTACTGCGCCTGCAATTCGACTCGCAAGTGATCCGACCTCACCAGGCCGAGGAACAGCCTCGACAGGAACCTGACCAGGGGCCACATCCGCCCGCCCCCGTCCACGAGACTGCGAACCCGATCGATCGGGGCGACAGGCTCGTCCATCGTCAAGCAGGGGTGCCAGCCCAGCTCGACGGGCCGGCCCGCCGCCCGCCAGGCGGCGACGGCCTCCTCGGCATGCGGGGAGTTGACCATCAGCACCGTACCACTCAGCACGCCCGATGCGGCCAGCTCGAGGATGCCGCGAGTCGTCTGGGGACCGATGCCGAAATCATCGGCGATGACGACGAGCGGACGAAGCGTTTTCATAAAGGGCTACGATGCTCCCTTTGGCGTATGCCGACGAAGTGGAAACCTTCCACTATGTCACTCGGCGCAATGCCGGATCGCGAATGCTTCCGGGACCAACAAGACAGGGATCGACATTTCGGTATTTCTCGGAACAAGAAAAGGTAAAAGGTATTCATGGTGCCGAGAGGTCGGCCGGTCGATCTCGAGCGAGACCGAGCCGGAGGGTGAAGCAATCGCAGACGCCGAGTGAATTACCGGCGGAGGGCGGTCGATAGATTCCATAAAGTCGATCCGTCTGTCAAGGCGAGAGCCTTCGCATGCCCTCTCTTGTCGTTATTCCGAGATCCGAAAATGTCCCATCTTCCCCGGTCTCGTGGTTTTACCTATACGCTGCTACTTCTCAGCAGTGTCATGGCTTCGACTGCGCATGCTCAGAGTCCCCCGGCCACTCTCCCACTGGGATGGCAACATGCGGCGACGACGAAATCTGCGCCGGTCACGGCGAATGCGCAGCCCCCGGCGAACCTACCCTCGCTCGAAGCGATCGACCTTTTCCGATCGCGCGACGTGCAACTCAGCTGGCACGATCGCCGATGGCTTCTCACACATCAGGGCCGAACGCTCAAAGACTTCGGCTCGCACGTCGAGGAGGCGAAATTCGCCTTGAGACTCATCCAGGAACTCGGCCTGAATCAGCGGGCCGTCATCGGCTCGCCGGTGCCGCACCTGGAATACTGGCTCGTCGATGGGCACGCGCCGGGGGCGCTGCCCCGGAGCGGCATGCACACCTTCCCGCTCGAGCCGGATCGGCTTCGGGTCGAGCAGCTCGAGAACCAGTGGTGCATCCGAGACGCCGAGCGAGTGCTCTTCAACTTCGGCTCGAACCCCGACGAGGCACGCCAGGCGCTCGCGGTCATCCAGACCCACCATTTCACCCAGGTCGGGTTCTTCGGGCAGGTGATGTCGAGCATGATCGTCTTCGGCGGTCGGGGCCAGAGCAACTCGCCCACGATCCCAGCGACCCACGCGGCGGGCACCACGGGCCGACCGTTCGCCCCGCAGAAGTTCTCCCCGCCGACGACGACCCGCGACGGCACTCCGCGTTTCGAGCATCTGAAGCAGACATCGACGGCCCAAACAGCCGGGTATAACGGCATCGTCCAGCCCCTCGTCCCGGCCTTGTTCGCCCCCGCGAAGGTCCGCGCCAATGCCTCGAGTGAGTCGGCCACACTGATGAATGCACGTTCGCCGGCCTGGCGAAACCAACCGCACTTCGGCCACCAACAACCCGCCCGAGCAACACCCACGGGGGAGGAAGTGCATCACGGCTTCGACTGGCGTCAGGTGCAGATGCGCCAGGACAACGGGGCCTGGAAGATCACCGCCGGAACCCATGATCTCGCCCGGTTCGCGACCCTCCAGCAGGCCCACATGGCGGTTGCCACGATCCGATACTATCGCTTCAATGAGGCACACGCGGTCAACGGCGAGGCGGGGTCGTCCTACTTCCTGGCGCAGGGTGCGGCCCAGCGCGGGATCATGCTCGGCCTCCACGGCACGGAATTCCAGCCCGAGAAGCTCGAGGTCCAGCACCACTCCACGGGCTATGTGATCTGCCAGGGGTCGCGCGTCGTCCTCCAATTTCGCGATCGGCCCGAGCCAGCCCGCCAGGCACTCGAGACGATCCAGCGCCAGAAGCTCGACCGCCTGTGTCACCTCGGCGAACCGGGCAAAGAGGGGATGACGATCGTGGTGAGGTCTCGATAGGAGTTCAGAGTCCAGCGCCGATTCCCACGCCAGGACGATGCCTCACACTGCTCAGGGCGTGTGAAAGCTCAGAAACCCCTCCTCGGCGAGGCATTGGTATGTACACAAGAGAAAAGGTGAAGTCTCCCCGCGTCTGACCCCACCCCCCAGCCCCCTCCCCTAAAAGGGAGGGGAAGCCGGAGGCATGTCTGAAGGCGTGAAGTCTCCCCTGATCCGGTCTTGCTCCCCCTCTCCTTGCAGGGGAGGGGGCTGGGGGGTGGGGTCGGTCTTACCCCGGCTTCACCTTTCCTTTGTGTAGATACCAGTGTCACAGAGGCGAGGGGTTTCTAGGGTTCCCAGAGTTTCGGGTATCACTTCGTCGCCTTGGCGAAGTGGGCCTCGGCGGCCTTCCAGTTGACGACGTTCCACCACGCCTCGATGTAGTCGGGGCGACGGTTTTGGTAGCGCAGGTAGTAGGCGTGTTCCCAGACATCGACGCCGAGAACCGGCGTCTTGCCGGTCATCAGGGGCGTGTCCTGGTTGGCGGTACTCTCGATGGCGAGCTTCTTGTCGGCACCGACGACCAGCCACGCCCAGCCGCTGCCGAACCGCCCGATACCCGCCTCCTTGATCTTGGTCTTGAAGGCGGCGAAGTCGCCGAACGCCGAAGTGATCGCCGACCCGAGGTCACCGCCCGGCGTGCCGCCAGCGTTGGGGGCCATCAGCTCCCAGAAGAAGGAGTGGTTGGCGTGCCCTCCGCCGTTGTTGATGACCTTCTGGCGGATCGCCTCGGGAACCTGGGCGATCTCGCGCATCAACTGTTCGATCGGTTTCGCCTCGAGGACCGAATGGCCGACGAGCGCCGCATTCAGGTTGTCCACATAGGCTTTGTGGTGCTTGCCGTGATGGATCTCCATCGTGGCCTTGTCGATCGCGACTTCGAGCGCGTCGGCCGGATAGGGCAGTGCGGGCAGGGTGAATGGCATGGGTGTCCTCCTCGTTCGGTAGTTGATTTATGGGGCGGCCGGTCTCCCGTTAATCTATGAGGGTGCCCAGACAGCGGCACCCCTTTCCATGATGGGCCATCCCGCCGGCTTCGAAGCAAATATCCTCGTCTCACTCCTGACCGCGACGAGGGTAACAGGAGTAGGCCCGGCGAGCCGGATCAGC
>JANXSH010000401.1 GCA_025356615.1 Planctomycetia bacterium
GGCATCCAGAAGGGCGTCGATAAGGTCGTCGCCAAGCTCGAGAGCCTCGCCGAGAAGATCGACGCCAACGACGCCAAGTCGATCACCGAAGTCGCCACGATCGCCAGCAACAACAACGCCGAGATCGGCGCGAAGCTCGCCGAGGCGATGCAACTCGTCGGCGCGACCAACGGCGTCATCACCGTCGAAGAGGGCAAGTCGCCCGAGACGGAAGTCGTCGTCGTCCAGGGCATGCAGTTCGACCGCGGCTACCTCTCGCCGCACTTCGTGACGAACCAGGAACAGGTCATCACGGAACTCGAAAACCCCTACATCCTCATCTACGAAGAGAAGATTAGCACGACGAAGCAGCTCATCCCCCTCCTGGAGATCATCTCCAAGAAGAAGGAGCCGCTGCTCATCATCGCCGAGGACATCGAAGGCGACGCCCTCGCGACGCTGGTCCTCAACAAGCTCAAGGGCGTCCTCCAGGTCTGCGCCGTCAAGGCACCCGGCTACGGCGACCGCCGCAAGGCGATGCTCGACGACCTCGCCGCCCTCACCGGCGCGGAGGCGATCTCCAAGGATCTCGGCGTCCAGCTCGAGCAGGTCAAGTTGACCCAGCTCGGACGGGCCAAGAAGGTCAAGATCGACGCCGAGAACACGACGATCACCGAAGGCGCGGGCAGCGCCAAGGCCGTCGAGGGCCGGGTCGAGATGATCCGCCGCGAGATCGGCACCACGGATAGCGAGTACGACCGCGAGAAGCTCCAGGAGCGCCTCGCCAAGCTCGCCGGCGGCGTCGCCCAACTCAAAGTCGGGGCCGCCACCGAGACCGAGATGAAGGAGCGCAAGGCGCTCTACGAAGACGCCCTCCACGCCACGCGGGCGGCCATCGCCGAGGGCATCGTCCCCGGCGGCGGCGTCGCCCTGCTGCGGGCACGCGAAGTCCTCGCCGAGTTGAAGATCGACTCCTCCGACGAGCAGGCCGGGGTCACGGTCCTGCACAACATCCTCGACATGCCCTGCCGGGCCATCGCCGAGAACGCCGGCCTCGACGGCTCCGTCGTGGTCCACAAGATCCTCCGCAGCAAAGAGAAGAACTTCGGCTTCGACGCGAACAACAACGTCTACACCGACCTCCGCAAGGCCGGCATCGTCGATCCCGTCAAGGTGACGCGCAGCGCCCTCCAGAACGGGGCGAGCGTCGCCTGCCTGCTTCTCACGACCGAGTCCTGCGTCGTCGACATCCCCGAAGAAAAGGGAGCCGGCGAAGACCACCACCACGACCATGGCGGCGGCATGGGTGGGATGGGAGGCATGGGCGGAATGGGTGGCATGGGTGGCATGGGCGGCATGATGTAATAAGCGTCCCCAAGCCCACCCATTGCAATGGGTGGGCTTCGTGTGCCCCAACCATCCCCTCCGAATCAACGTTTTCATCAAGAGGATCAGCAACGTGGCAGACAAGCTCAAGATTCGCCCCCTGGAAGATCGCGTCGTGGTCGAGCCTCTCGAGGCCGAAGAGAAGACGAAGGGCGGCATCCTGCTTCCCGACAGCGCCCGCGAGAAGCCGCAGCGTGGCCGCGTCCTCGCCATCGGCGCGGGCAAGGTTCTCGAGGACGGCAAGCGTCAGGCGATGACCGTCGTCATCGGCGACGAAGTGCTGTACGGCCGCTACGCCGGCAACGACGTGGAGATCGGCGACAAGGAACTCAAGATCATGCGCGAGAGTGACATCCTCGCCAAGATCGCCAAGTAATCACAAGACCAGAGCATGGGGGTAGCAACCCCCATGCTCTGCCCCCACATACGCGGAGACATTCCAGATGGCGAAACAATTACTGTACACCGACGAGGCGCGCAAGAAGCTCCTGCAAGGGGCCACCAAGCTGGCGCGCGCCGTCGGCATTACGCTCGGGCCGACAGGCCGCAACGTCATCCTCGACAAGAGCTTCGGCGGCCCGACGGTCACGAAGGACGGCGTCACGGTCAGCAAGGAAATCGACCTACCCGACCCGTTCGAGAACATGGGCGCGAAGCTCGTCAACGCGGTCGCCCAGAAGACCAGCGACACCGCCGGCGACGGCACCACCACCGCGACCATCCTGGCCCTGAGCATCTACCAGGAGGGCCTGCGCAACATCACCGCCGGGGCCAACCCGATGTCGGTCAAGCGCGGCATCGAGAAGGCGGTCGTCGCCGTCACGGATCACCTGAACACGATCACCAAGCGTCTGACCTCGAAAGAGCAGATGAACCAGGTGGCCGGCATCAGCGCGAACAACGACCCGACCATCGGCGCGACGATGGCCGACGCCTTCGAGAAAGTCGGCAAGGACGGCGTCATCACCGTCGAAGAGGGCAAGAGCAGCGAGACGACCCTCGAGTTCGTCGAGGGCATGCAGTTCGAGAAGGGCTACTGCTCGCCGTACTTCGTCACGACGCAGGACATGACCTGCGAACTCGAGAACGCCTACATCCTGATCTTCGAGAAGAAGCTCAACAACGTCCGTGACATGCTCCCGATGCTCGAGAAGGTCGCCCAGTCGGCCCGGCCCCTGCTCATCATCGCCGAGGACGTGGAGAGCGAGGCACTCGCCGCCCTCGTCATCAACAAGCTGCGCGGAATCCTGAACGTCTGCGCCGTCAAGGCACCGGGCTTCGGCGACCGCCGCAAGGCCATGCTCGGCGACATCGCCACGCTCACCGGCGGGCAGTTCATCAGCGAAGACCTCGGCCTGAAGCTGGAGAACGTCACCCTCGAGCAGATGGGCCAGGCCCAGACGATCCGCGTCGAGAAGGAAAGCACGACGATCATCAACGGCAAGGGCCAGAAGGCCGACATCTCGCGCCGGATCGAGCAGATCCGCGCCCAGATGGACCAGACCGAGTCGGAGTACGACAAGGAGAAGTTCTCCGAGCGCCTCGCCAAGTTGACGGGCGGCGTGGCCATCATCAAGGTCGGCGGGGCGACCGAGGCCGAGATGAAGCAGACCAAGGGCCGAGTCGAGGACGCGCTGCACGCGACCCGCGCCGCAGTCGCCGACGGCATCGTCCCCGGCGGCGGGACCGCCCTGATCCGCTGCATCGACGCGGCGCAGAAGTGTGCCGACGGCCTCAAAGGCGACGAGAAGCTCGGCGCCGAGATCATCGTCCGGGCACTCGAGAAGCCGGTCCGCACGATCGCCGAGAACAGCGGCGTCGATGGCGCGGTCGTCGCCGACGAGGTCCGCACGCAGGGCGAGAAGACGCCGAACATCGGCTACAACGCCAACACGGGCGAGTACGTCGATATGTTCGCCGCAGGCATCATCGACCCGACGCGGGTGACGAAGGCGGCGCTGACGAACGCCGCGAGCATCGCCGGCCTCATGCTCACGACCGAAGTCATGATTACCAAGATCGACGACGACGAGGCGGGCAACAAGGTCAGCGGCGCGGTCCGTTGATCCGCTCGGGAGACGAAAACCACCGGGAGGCGGGCGAGACCGTTCGCCCGCCTCCCGGTGTGCGTATGATGGATAAAGAAGAATTAGCCACAGATGAACACAGATGAACACAGATAAAAGCAATGAATTCGATTCGATTTGGTATTATCTGTGTTCATCTGTGTTCATCTGTGGCTAAATTGCTGATACTTTGGCGCGCACGGAGCCTGAACGCATGGCCGGCAAGCGTGACTACTACGAAGTTCTCGAAATCGCCAGGGATGCGAACGAAGACACCCTCAAGAAGGCGTATCGCAAGCAGGCCATGCAGTTCCACCCGGATCGCAACCCCGGCGACTCGGAGGCGGACGCGCGATTCAAGGAAGCCGCCGAGGCGTTCGAGGTCCTGCGCGACCCGCAGAAACGCGCGAGATACGACCGCTACGGCCACGCGGGCCTCGAGGGGGTGCCGGGGCACGACTTCCGCAACTCCGAGTCGGTCTTCGACATGTTCGGGGACATCTTCGGCGACATCTTCGGGGGACGGGGCCGGAGGCGAGGGCCGCGCGCGGGCAATGACTTGCAGATCCTGCTCGAGATCGACCTCGTCGAAGCCTATCGCGGCCTGAAGCGCGAGCTGAAGATCCCCCGAAACGAGCATTGCAACGCCTGCGGAGGCTCCGGGGCGAAGCCGGGCAGCCAGCCCTCGCCCTGCAAGCGCTGCAACGGCCAGGGGGTCGTGATCCAGGGCCAGGGCTTCTTCCGCGTCCAGCAGACGTGCGGCGCGTGCCGGGGACAAGGGGCGGTCATCACCGACCCGTGCAAGACGTGTCGCGGCCAGGGGAACGTCGCGGTCGAACGCAAGGTGACCATCGACATCCCTGCGGGCATCGACGACGGCAACACGTTGCTCGTCCGGGGCGAAGGGGAACCCGGAGATCCCGGCGCACCGGCGGGCGATTTGCACTGTATCATCCGCGTTCGGCCCCACCCGCTGTTCGTCCGCCAGGCGGCCGAACTCCATTGCGAGGTGCCCATCACGTTCAGCCAGGCCGCACTGGGCGGCCCGCTCGAGGTGCCGACGCTCGAAGGGAAGTACATCAGCGCGACGCTCCAGCGCGGCTCGCAGGCCGGCGACGAGATCCGCATCCCCGGCAAGGGCATGCCGAACGTGCGGGGTGGCAGGGCCGGCGACCTCGTGGTCCACCTCCGCGTCGTGACGCCGACGGG
>JANXSH010000441.1 GCA_025356615.1 Planctomycetia bacterium
CTGTCGCCCTGATAGAGATTTCGTCATGCAGATCGCCATGAGCCGTGGGCTAGAGCGCCTAACGCTGGAACTAGACGATGCGCGCTGTATCGGAGCGTTCCATTCGCCGACCGCGCTGACCGACCCCGCCGGGGCCGTGCGTGAGGCGCTCGACGCGCCGCTGGAGTATCCGCCGTTGCGCCGGGCGCTGACGCCGGGGGACCGGGTCGCGATCGTCCTCGACGAATCCTTACCGAATCTTGCGGCGTTGCTCAGTCCCGTCCTCGAACACGTCGCCGCAGCGGGGGTGCCGCTCGCCGGGGTCGTGTTGGTGTGCGCGCCGGGGAATCCGGCCCACGGCTGGATCGACGACTTGCCCGACGAACTTAGTGATGTCCACATCGAGGATCACGACGCGAAAGACAAGAAGAAGCTCGCCTACATGGCAACGACACAATCGGGCCGACGACTCTACCTCAATCGGACGATCGTCGAGGCCGACCAGGTCGTCGTCCTGAGCGGGCGGCGATTCGACCCGGCGCTGGGTCACGCGGGCGGCGAAACGTCGATCTTCCCGGCCCTCGCCGACGAGGAGACTCTTCACGAGACGATGAGGCTCGCCCCGCGTGCCATCCATCAGGAGTCGAGCGAGGTGGCCTGGCTGTTCGGCCAGCCGTTCCATGTCCAGATCATCCACGCGGGCGGCGACGGCATCGCCGAAGTGATCGCCGGCGCGCGCGAAGCAACACAGCGGGGCCGCGAGCGGCTCGACGCGGTCTGGAGTGTTCGCGTCCCGCGCCACGCCGAGACCGTCGTCGTCAGCCTCGGCGGCGACCCCGCCTTGCAAACGTTCGCCCACCTCGCGCGGGCCACTTACACCGCGAGCAAGATCGTCCAGCCCGACGGACGAATCGTGATCCTCAGCGACGGAGCCCCGTCGATCGCCCCCGCCCTCGAGCGCCTCGCACGCGGCGAGGAGCCGGAGGACATCCTCGCCTCGTTGCGCAAAGTGAATCGACCCGAGGTACTGCCCGCGATCCACTGGCTCCGCGCCATGGCGCGGGCGAAACTTTCACTCTGGAGTCGGCTTCCCGCAGCGCTCGTCGAAGACCTAGGTGCCACACCCCTGGAGGATGTTGCCCAGGTGCAACGCCTCGTCTCCGCGAGCAAGGGCGTGATCTTTCTCGAGGACGGGCACCGCCGCCGGGCGAAGGTGACGGAGTAGGTCAGCCGACCCGCTCGACCTGCCCCGACAGCGCCGAGCGATACGCCGCGTCCAGCAGCAGCACGGAGCGCATCGCCGCCTCGCCGGGAGAGTGATTCACGTCGGTCTTGCCGAGGATCAGCTCGACGAAGTTCGCGGGCGGCCCGTCGCAACTGTACGCACCGGCGTCTACAGCAAGCTCGAGGCGATCCGAGGTGCCGTCGTGTCGGCGTAGCTCGAGGCGGGCGCGTTCGCAGTCGAGGAGCAACATCCCCTCGCTGCCGAACAGGCGGAGATCGACCTGGTAGCTCGACATGCCGATCGGCGGCACGGTCCCCGCGCCGCTGACCGTCCCGATCGCCCCGCCTGCGAACCGCACGCTGATTGCGTCGTAGAGGTCCACCCGCGCACCCGGCCCCGCCATGAACGCATGAACCGACTCGGGCATCAGTCCCGTGAGCAGGGACAGCAGGCCCGTCGAGTGCGAAAGTTGTGCGTGGCCGTAGCCTCCCCCCGCGACGAGAGGGTCGGCCCATGTGGCGGGGTCAGGTTCGAACAACACGCCGCCCGCCTGGCCGCTGTTACCCCGGACCTCGAATCGTTTGCCCTGGAGCAGGTCGCGGATCGGCGACGCCATGTGGCACATTACGCCTTGCACCTCGCCGATGCGGCCCTCATCCATCCAGCGCTTCGCCGTCTGGACGAACGGCTTGTAGTGCCAGCCGTAGGGCACGAGCAGGTGAACGCCCTTCTCCCGCGCCAGCCGGACGAGGTCGCGGGCGTCGTCTCCGCGCGTACACATGGGCTTGTCGCACATGACATGCAGCCCCCGCTCCAGCGCGAGCCGGGCGTGGGCGTGGTGGAGCGTGTGCGGCGACGTAACGACGACCCCGTCGAGGCCGGGTAACTGCACCAGCTCGGCGGCGTCTTCGGTGGCGAAAGGGAAGCCGAAATGATCCTTGACGCGCCGCAACTCGGGCGCGCCGAGCCGGCACACGGCGACGAGTTCGACATCGTCCCGCGCCGCGAGCAGCGGGATGTTGTTCGCCGTCGCCCACCAGCCCGCGCCGATGAATCCCAGCCGCGCCTTACGCATCGTCGTGTCTCCGGCAGAAAAGATTTAGCCACAGATGAACACAGATGAATACAAATGCTTTTCTCAATGAATTCTTGTCTTATCTGTGTTCATCCGTGTTCATCTGTGGCTAAAGTATTCTCTTCGTTATATAAACTCTTCCAAGGAGCCACCCATGCCGATCACCGTTGTCGTCGCCGAGCCGATCGAGGGGAGAGTCCGCCGCGAGACGGCCATCGTCTCGTCGCTGGGCGAACACGTCGTCGGCAACTACGTCCTCGTGCGTGTCGCCGACGAGAACGGCCACCTCGGCCTCGGCGAGGCCAGCGTCACGGCGGTCTGGAGCGGCGAGACCCAGGCCGGGACGGTCGCTCTCATTCGCGAGGTGTTGGCCCCGCTCGTCGTCGGGGCGGACCCGTTCGACACCGAGTGGATCGCCCGGCGGATGGAGCGAGCGGCGTTCGGCAACAGCTTCGCGCGGGCTGCCCTCGAGATGGCCCTGCTCGACCTGCAAGGCCAGATCATCGGCCAGCCCGTCTACAAGCTCCTCGGCGGGCGCGACCGGCCTCCGGCCACCGTCGAGCCGGGCGTGCGGCTACAGTTCGTCCTCGGCACGGATCGCGGCGTCCGGCTCAAGTTCGTCATCGGCAAGGTCGAGCCGTCCGTCGCCGCCGAGCGCGCGTCGGGCATGGTCGCGCGCGGCTGGAAGGCGATCAAGGTGAAGGTCGGTCAGGATCCACGCGCCGATGTCGAGCGTCTGCGGGCGGTGCGTCAGGCGATCGGGCCGGACGTGTTCCTCTCGGTCGATGCCAACGGCGGCTACACCGTCGATCAGGCCGTCTGGGTCGCGAAGCATTTCGAGAAGGTCGAGGTCGCCCTCTTCGAGCAGCCGACCCGCCGGGGCGATCATGCGAGCATGGCCGAGGTCAAGGCACGATGCGGGCTGCCGATCATGGCCGACGAGAGCTGCTTCACCGCGCAAGACGTCCTCGCGATCATCGCCCACCGCGCCGCCGACGTGCTGAGCCTCTATCCGGGCAAACACGGCGGTTTGCGCGCGACGCAGCACCTCGCCGCGATGGCCGAGGCCGCAGGGATCGTCTGCACGATCGGCAGCAACCTGGAGCGCGAGGTCGCCACCGCCGCGATGGCCCACGTCGCGGTCGCCACGCCGAACATCGTCTGCGAACGATTCCCCGGCGACCTCATCGGGCCGCTGTACTTCGAGAAGCCATTGACTACCACGCCGCTCCGCTATTCGGCGGATCGGCTCATGGTGCCGGAGGGGCCGGGGTTGGGGGTGCAGTTGGGGGGGTGAGCAAAATGACGATCGACGAGTTGATAGCGGAAGCGCAACGCCTCTCGCGTGCTTGCGTCCACCTCGAACCGGACGGCGAGCCGGGGAACCTCGCGGCGATCTGGGGCGGACCCGGCCAGGTTCCTGCTCCACCGATTACTGGGCCGCAGGCCGCTTATCCAAGCGGTCGCCCGCGACGACCGCCTGAGTATCAGCATTGGCTGACGATCGACTGTCGCTTTCAGCCACCAGGAGCCGGCCGGAGGTCGGGATGCATCAGCGTCTACACGGAAAGCGAGGATCTATTGGGCGTCGCCGTACACGACCCGCTGGCCTCCCTGTGTGTCTCCGGCGAGGGGCGGCCCTTGTACGCCCATTCCGCCGTATCCTTGCCTCCCCTGGAAGCCGTCTTCCTGTATGGCTCCGCGCGGTTTCGCGAGTGGTTCGAACAAATGGGCTGGGGAGCGGATCTGGTCATGAACGGCCCCTTGGCCAATGAGGAGATCGAGACCGCATACGCCGAAGCCCAGCGCGAGAGCCTGCCGATCGATGGGGAGCGAGTGTTCGCCGTCTTCGGCGGGTGGCACGTCCCCTGGCCGGACGGCGATTGGCTCGAGCTGGTCGATCATCCGCTCGTCCTGATGACGCTTGCCGAGTCGGAGCCGTGGGTAGAGGTCTTCGACAGGGGAGAATCGTTCGAGGTGTTCCAGCGAGTTTCGTAGGATAGACGCGGTGATGCCAGATGACTCGATGAGACAATGCATGCACATGCCGGACACCTACTTCGCCCTCGTGAAGCAGTTCCCGCTCACGCACCTCCGCGACGACGACCACCTCGACGCCGCCCAGGGTGTGATCGATCAATTAGTGATGCGCGACCTCGACGAGGGCGAGCAAAATTATCTCGATGTGTTGACCGATCTGGTCGAGTCCTACGAGCACACCCACATCGAGATCCCCGCCGCCTCGGAAGCGGACGTGTTGCGCGCACTCATGGAATCGAATGGGCTGAGTCAGGCCCGACTCGCGAAGAGGGTCGGCATCTCGCAATCCACTATTTCGTCGGTCCTCAACAGCACGCGCTCGCTGACCAAGGAGCAAGTCATCACCCTCGCCAAAGAATTCCGATTGTCACCGCTCGTATTTCTCCCCCTTGGTTCCTGAGACTCCCCCATGTCCGACCCGCGATCCTCCCTCGGCGCTAGCACCCCTCTCGTTCAGCCGCTGTACCAGTCCTCGGTCTACACGCTGCCCGACCTCGACGCGCTCGACCGCATCATGAACGCCGAGGAGCCGGGCTTCATCTACGCGCGCGACGCCCACCCCAACTCGCGCCACCTTGCCGCGCTCCTCGCGCCGCTCGAGGAGGCCGAGTGGGCGCTCGTCACCAGTTCCGGCATGAGCGCCCTCAGCGCGATCTTCCTGGCCACGCTCTCGCCCGGTCAACGAGTCGTCGCGAGCACGCGCCTCTACGGCCGGACGACGCAGCTGCTCAGCCAGGAGTTGGCCCGCTACGGCGTGAAGACCGAGTATGTGGACACGAATGACCTCGTTTCGATGGAGCGGAGCCTCAGCATGCCCGCCCGGCTCGTCCTCGTCGAGACGCTCTCGAACCCGCTCCTGCGCGTCGCCGACATCCCCGCGCTGGCGAAGCTGTCCCACGCAGCCGGTGC
Organism: Planctomycetia bacterium; assembly: GCA_025356615.1. Classification (GTDB taxonomy): domain Bacteria; phylum Planctomycetota; class Planctomycetia; order Gemmatales; family Gemmataceae; genus JANXSH01. Next base: position 5,229 of record JANXSH010000441.1, read on the forward strand.
CCGGCTCGTCGTCGATAACACGTTCGCCACGCCGACTCTGACTCGCCCCCTGGCGATGGGGGCCGACCTGGTCATGGAGAGCCTCACGAAGATGATCGGCGGGCACTCCGACATCACGCTCGGCCTCGTCGCCGGGCGCGACGACCTCTTGCAAGAACTGACCCAGGTTGCGAGCATCTGGGGTCTGTCCGCGAACCCGTTCGACTGCTGGCTCACCGAGCGCGGCCTGGCGACGCTCGATCTTCGCATGCACGCCGCGACACGCAACGCCGCCGTCCTCGCCGACTGGCTCGCCGAACAACCCGGCGTCTCGAAGGTCTACTACCCCGGACGCGCTGACCACCCCGACCACGCGCTCGCCTCCAAGATGATGAGCGGCGTCTTCGGCAACATGCTCTGCTTCGACCTCGCCGGGGGCCGGGAGGCGGTCAACCGCCTATTCCGGCAACAGAGTGCCGTCCCGTTCAGCCCGTCGCTGGGCAACACGACGACGACGTGCAGCCACCCCGCGACGACCTCGCACCGCCACACTAGTCCTGCCGAGAAGGCACGTCAGAGCATCACCGATGGGCTAGTGCGGATGTCGGTCGGCATCGAGCCGATCGAGAAGACGATGGCGGCGATGGCAATAGGGTTGCATGTGCCGAACGAGTCGAAAGTGTAGAGGCCGATCTGTTCGATACGAATCATTTGTCACAGGGACGGAATGACGGGGCGTGGACAAGGAGCGTTGCTACTCGCGCAACTCCCTGTAGGGCAAGGAACTCCGAAGAACGCCGAAACTTCGTCATCGACTGGCGAAGGGGTAACTCCTACAAGTCCCGTCGCATGCCGTTGTTGTACTTTCGGAACCCGGCCCGCACATAGTACGCGACCATGTGGTCGTCGCAATCGAGGATGATCTTGTAGCAGCCCGCATCTTTCGATCGGGTGATGACCTCCTCGACCAGCTTCTGGCCGATGCCCTGGCCCTTGAACTGAGGGTGAACGGCGACATCCTCGACGTGGGACACCTTGCCGTAGAACTTTTCCTCGAGGATGTAGGACGCCGTCCCGACGACCCGGTCGCCGAGGACCGCGACGACGGTCCGAATGCCCGCCGCCAGGCGACGGCGGAGGATCTCGGCGGCCCTCTCGGGGGTCAATTCGATCTTGCGAAGGGCGGCGAGCGTCTCGAAGAAGCCCTTGTTCAGGTCCGGCCCCCACAGGTCGCGCAATACAACGGACTCCATCGACATCCTCCGGTTGACCTCTCTAAGACGATCTCTCGATCGACTACCGACCCTCTCCTCGATGATGAGGACGCCCGGCGACACAAGCCCTGTCGGGGCAATGCGATCGGAGGCGTTGTTCACTTCTTGATCGCCTCGATCGCCAGGGCCGCTTTCTTACTCAGTTCGGGGTCCGAGTCCTTGGCGGCGACCTCCAGAGCCTTCATGGCCTTGTCGTTGCCCTTGAGTTTCGGGGCGATCCAGGCGAGTGCCTCGGCGGCCATGTAGCGGGCGTCGCCGCCGCTGCGGGTCGTGACGCGGGCACCGCCGCGCTTGGCCTCGTCGCCGATCCCGTCCACCGCCGTGCCCGTTCCGGCGAAGACCTTCAGCCCGTTGTTGCCCAGCATGTGGAGGAGGACCACCGCCGTGCGGTCGGGGGCCTTCTCCTTGAGCGAGAAGGCGAGGTAGCGCGCGGCGTCGTAGCGCACCATCAGCGACGGGTCGGAAGTCTCGTCGAGGACCTTGATCAAAGCCTTCTTCAAGTCGTCGTGGCGGTCGATGTCGTTGCACGAGAAGATCGCCCAGACGCAGCGCTGGCGAATCATCTGGTTGTCCTCCTTGCGGAGCAGCTCGCCGATGAGCGGGAACGCCTTCTCGTTGTGCGGGTAGCCCATGTTGCCGATGGCCTCCGTGGCGTCCTCGCGAATCTGCTCCTTGGCGCGGGCGGTGGAAACGTCGTCCTTGATTTCGGCCTTCACCTCGAGCGCTTTCATCAGTGCGGTGAGGGCGATCGGCCCGGTGTTGTCGAGGCGGGGGTCGCGGCCTTTCCGGAGCGACTTGGTGATGAGACCCATCGCGATGACGCAATTGCGACGGACCTCGGCGTTGGTCGAGCGGTCCAACGCTTTGGAGAGATCCTCGACGGCGGGGGCGGCGGCGACGCCGGCGTTGGCAAGGCACGCGGCGGCTAGCGTCTGGATTCCCGCGTCGGGGTCTCTCAAGGCCGTTTGGAGGTGCCCGATCGCCCGCGTCGCCGGCTCGCCGCCCATGTTCGCCAAAACGAAGGCCGTCGCTCGGGCCGTCTCGGGATCCTTGCTGCCGAGGAGGCGGTAGATTTTGCTCGCGTGCTTCTGCAAGCTCTCGTCCGCCATCGTCGCCAGGGCACCCAGTCCCGTTCGGCAGACGACATCATCCTCTTCGGTCGCCAGCATCTTCAGCAGGGCGAGGGGCGTCTCCGGCGACTTCTTCTCCTGTTTAGCGGTCACTTCGGAGAGGGCACTCGCCGTCAAGCGTTTGACGATCGGGCTTTCATCGCCGAGGAGGGCACACAACTCGAGGACGGTCGCCTCGCCGGGATCGCCCATCTTGCCGATGGCCCAGGCGGCGTTCTGGCGAACGGTCGGAGCCTTGTCGCGGAGGGCGACCTTCAGGCTCGGGATACTCGTCGCGGCTTGCTCGCCGAACGCCCCCAGGGCGTAGGCCGCACTGCGCCGCACGCGCGGGTCGCCGTCCTTCAGGGCGGCCTCGAGCGCCTTGCCCGCGACAGTCCACTCGTGATCCGGCTTACTCCTCTGACGCAGGCTCACGATGATGTCGCCGACCGCGCGGGCGGCCATCTCCCGAACCCCAGGCTCCTTGTCGTCCTTCATGCGATCGACCAGCTCCTTGACGGCGACGGGCGAGCCGATCTGTCCCAGAGCGAACGCGGCGCTCCGGCGTACCTCGTGGTCCGAACTCTCGAGGTCTTTGCGCCACTGGTCGTGGGTCTTCTTCAGGAACGTCGTGGCGTTCGTCGTCGGCGCGACGAACCCTATCGTTATCATCGTGGCGATGACCAACATCGATCGCATCGAGGAATCCTCCCAGGGGGGATGACAAACGGTGCAGGTGTAACCTATCGATTCGGCGGGGAACTGTGGCCGGGGTCGGGCGAAGCGAAAACCCCGGTGGCCTGACACTCGCGCACTCACTCCTTGGGGGTGAAGCCAGTGGCGCTTTCCGGGGTCTTCGACCCCGGCCACACTCTCACCAATCTATGTACTTGTTTCCACACATCCTTACTTCTTTGGCTTCTTGATATCGATAATGGCATTCTCGACATACCCTCGCAGTTTGATGTCCAGATCCTTGTTCTCGCGCATCTTCTCGAGGGCGGCGGTCACGCGCGGGGGGTCGGCACGGAGGGAAACCAGGGCCGTGACGGCGGCGGCGGCCCGCGAGGGATCCTTGTGATCGAGCAGTTTCATGAGAGCATCGACGACGCTTTCCTTCGTCTCGCCGATGTTCCCCAATGCGTTGCAGGCGGCCCACACGCCATCGGCGTCGGGATCGTTGAGCATGGCGATCAGCATAGGGACTCGGCTCTTGGCACGCGGGCCGAGCGAGCCGATTGCGTTGGCCGCCTCGATGCGTGTCTTGAGGGTCTCGTTCTTGAGGAACTTGGAGATCGTAATCAAGGATCCTTCCGCCAGCTTCCCCTCTTGCATCGATACGAGTGCGGAGTACGCCCAGATAGCGCGGGGCTTATTATCGGATCGCGCGACAGTATTCAGCGTCGTGACGATCTTGTTCAGCAGCATCGGGTTGTTCGGCTTTCCCAGCGCGGCTAGCCCCTGGATTGCTTCCAGTTTCACGAGATGAGTCGGGTCCGGGCTGGTGCCGACGAGGCGCGACAACAGCGCTTCGTAGATCACCGATTCGGTGCCGGTCTTTTGCTCCTTCCCGATCCGCCAGAGGGTGGCGACACAATGGTAACGGATCTCCCACGAACCCTTGTCGAGCGTCCCCTTGATGAGGCCCGCAATGGCCCCGTTGAGGGCCGACTCCCCGACGAAGCGCTTGAGCGAGACGACCGCCTCGAGCCGAACGATCGCCTGGGATTCTTTAGCGGTGTCCAGCCGCTCTACCAGAGCGTTGATGACCTTCCCGAGGTCCTTGTCATCGACGGCGACCATGCGAAGCGCGATGACCGCGCGGACTTTAGGGCTGACATCCTTGTCGTGGGTGGCATTGACCAGGCCGGGAACACATTCGGCGTTCGCGTCGCCGAACCCGGTAATGGCGATGACCGCTTCGGCCCGACGGCTGGCATCGGGATGGGTCAGGTCTATCTTCCACAGCGAGAGCGTCTTGCCGCCCACAGTGATCGGCCTAGGCTTCGCATCCTTGGGTGTGGTCTGCGATGCGGAAAACGGCACGAACAGGCACACGCTGAGCAGCAAGGCACCGAAAACGACACGCATGATGGCACTCCCCGCACCGGACGGCGTCGATGAGATCGACACCGCTTCCCCATCCCTCCCAGGATATCAGCGGCGGATGCCCGTCTGCAATGACGAATCGCCCTGTACCGGCGCGATTTCTGGATGTGCGGACGTTCCCGTCGGCCTCTCCGTCCAGAGCTTCGCCCACGCCTGCTCCGACCAGACGTTCGCGGGCCGACCCCCGAGGCGGAGCCAGGCTCCGGCGGCCTCGTGCCGATTCTCCCGGCCTTCGTAGTGGAGCAACCGCCGCCAGTCGTCTCGACCACACCCGTCGAAACTGACGAGCGCCTGCCGGAAGGAGAGCCTGTTCCGCAGTGCCTCCAGTCGCACTCCGCCGATACATCGGCAGGCGACGACCCGGCCTGACTGGATGTCGCAGTCGCGAAGAGTCACCTCGGCCTTGGCCTCGGGTTCTTTCTCGGGGCACCACAGGAGCAGGGCCGACCCGACCGCATCGCGGATCTCGAGGCGCGTCTGGTCGAATCGCACCGGGCATGCTCCCACGCCGAGTTCGACCGCGACCCCCTGCGCCAGCGCCCACAGTTCCGTGCGGAGGATTTCGACCCCCGTCCCCCTTCGCACCGACACTGCGGGCGACGAGCCGCGCTGCGTGAGTTTGCAGTCCTCCAGGCGCAGCCGACCCCCCTCGACGAGAACGATCGGCGCAAGGCCGGTCTCCTCCCCGACGAGGTCGATCCCTGCGAGCGTCAAGTTCCGGTCCGAAGTCAGCAGGGCGTCCCAACGTCGCGCAGCGCCGACGAGCCGGAGGCGAGGTTGCGCACCCGGCAAGGCGCGAAGGGTCAATGAACGCCCTTCGATGCGGATCGGGGCGATGGGATACTCTCCGTCGGGGATCTCGATGATCGCGCCGTCCGGGGCCGATGCCACCACGGCTGCGAGGTCGAGTGTCGAAATCGGCTGGCCGGACACCATCAGACTCAGGGGAGCAGGCAACGGCTCAGGAGGCGACGAGAGGACTTTACCGAGGCTCCCGACGACGATGCCGACGATGGCGGCAAGGAGGTAGGGCCAGGACTCGACCCACCTCGAACAAGACGAGCCGGAAGCGTGAGCGACGGAGCTTTCGATCCATCCGTCGCTTACGCTTCCGGCTCGTTGCGTTGGAGAAAGGGCTTGGTTGGGTCTCCCCACCCCATCCAGCATTGCTAACACCATCGCGGGCGATCCGGGCCGACGCTCCGGGTCGCGGGCCATGAGTCGAGCGACGACATCCACCAGGGCCGGGGGTACTTCGGGACGCAGCTCGGCGACCGGCGTCGGCACGTCGAAGCGATGCCGAAGCAGGATCTCTGTCCAGGTTCCGCCGGGGAAGGGCACTTGGCCCGTGAGCAATTCGTAGAGCGTACAGCCGAGACTGTAGAGGTCGCCGCGAATGTCGATGGCGTCGGGGCTGTGCCCGCGCTCGGGGGACATGTAGTCCGGCGTGCCGCACAATTCTTCCCCCCGCGTTCCTGTGGGGCAGATTAGGCCCAGGTCGAGGAGCTTGACGAAGGCTGCCCCCTCGGCGTCATGCGAGAGCAGCAAATTTGCCGGCTTCACGTCGCGATGGACCAGGCCACGCCGATGGAGGTAATCCAGAGCCGACGCCGTCTGTTGCGCGATCTGACACACCAGGTCGATGGGCAACGGCCCCATCTGGGACAGGAGCCGCGAAACGTCGATTCCTTCGATAAATTCCAACACCAACACCAGCCGACGCCGAATCCAGCATGCGTCGAGCGCCGTGACGAGGTGCGGATGCTCGAGCGTGCCGGCGGCGACGATCTCGCGGCGGGAGCGGAGGGAGCAAGACGACGAGCCGGAAGCGTAAGCGACGGA
>JANXSH010000461.1 GCA_025356615.1 Planctomycetia bacterium
GGGCACGCTGATCCGCACGGCGCGGAGCGGCGGCTCGGGCCACGGCACGGACACGGAGGCCGGCTCGCTGCTGGGCACGCCCGCGTACATGCCGCCGGAGCAGGCCAACGGGGAGGTCGCGAACCTCGACCGCCGGGCCGACGTGTTCGGGCTGGGGGCGATCCTGTGCGAGATCCTCACCGGCAAGCCGCCCTACGTCGGGCGCTCCTCGGAGGAGGTCCGCCGCAAGGCCGCCAACGGCGACCTGGCGGATGCCAATGCGCGACTAGACATCTGTAGTGCGGACGGAGACCTCATCGTCTTGACGAAGGCGTGTCTGTCCCCCGAGGCGATCGATCGGCCCAAGGACGCGCAGGCGGTGGCGGACGGGTTGACGGCCTACCTCGACGGCGTTCAGGACCGCCTGCGCAAGGCGGAGCTGGCTGAGGCCGAGGCGAAGGCGCGTGCCATCGAGGAGGCGAAGCGTCACCGACTGACGCTGGCGCTGGCGGCGACGGTCCTGCTGGCGGTGGGGCTGGGCGGGGGCGGCTGGCTGTGGGTGAAAGCCGACCGCGATGCTCGGCAGACGCGGGTAGCCCGTGACGTGAACGATGCGCTGAACCAGGCGACGGTTCTGCGCGAACAGGCGAAGGGGGCGACGGTCGGCGGCGCGGGGTTGTTCGCGCAAGCCCGCGAGCAGGCGCAGCGGGCGCTGGCCCTGGTGGAGAACGGATCCACCGACGAGGCGCTAATGGAGCAGGTGCGCGGCCTGCGAGCGGAGCTGGACGAGGAGGAGAAGGACAAGCGACTGGTGGAGGCCCTCGACGACGCCCGGCTGGCCCAGGCCGAAACGGTGGTGGGCGAGAACCGATTCGCCCAAGAGCGGGCAGTGCCGAAGTTCCGGGAGGCGCTCGAGGCCTACGGGTTGCCGGTGGGTGAAGGAGAGCCGGAGGCCGTGGCCGCCCGCATCCGGGAGCGACCGGCCCGAGTCCGAGAGACGATTCTGGCCACCCTGGAGGAGTGGATCGACCTCGCCGACAAACCCGAACTCGCGATTCGCGATCCGCACCGCGACTGGCTGGGGGCGCTCGCGGCGGGGGCGGAGCCAAAGGACGGCTGGACGCGGCGGTTCCGTGGGTCGCGCCAGGAAAAGGACCGGCCAAAGCGGCGTGAGGGCCTCGAGAAGCTGGCGGCGGAGGCCGACCAGGGCAAGTTGCCAGCTCTATCCCTGAAGCGGTTGGCAGGGGCGCTACAGGCCGTCGAGGCGAAGACCAGTGCGCTAAGGTTGCTGCGACGGGCGCAGCAAGCGTATCCGGCCGACTTCTGGATCAACCACGATTTGGGGGTCGCGCTTGGAGCCGCCGAGCCGCCGGAGTACGCCGAGGCTGTGCGCTATCTGACGGTGGCAGCCGCCTTGCGTCCAGACAGCCCCGGATGCCTCTTGAACCTGGGCTTTACGCTGCAGAACAAGGGTGAGCTAGACGAGGCCATCGCTTGTTACAAGAGGGCCATCGCACTCGCCCCGAATTACGCCCCGGCCCAGAATAACCTAGGTGCTACGCTGGCTCGAAAGGGGAACGTGGAGGAAGCCATCGCCAGCTTCGAGAGGGCCATCGTCCTCGACCCGAAGTACGCCCCGACCCACTACAACCTGGGAAAGGCTCTACTCATGAAGCGTGAGGTCGACGATTCCATCGCCAGTTTCGAAAGGGCCATCGCTCTCGCCCCGAGGTTTGCTGCGGCTCACGTCAGCCTAGGTGTCGCGCTGCTCCGCAAGGGCAAGGTGGACGATGCCATCGCCTGCTACGAACGGGCCATCGCCCTCGAGCCGAAGTTCGCCGTGGCCCACAGGGACCTGGGAAGCGCGCTGCTCCGCAAGGGCAAGGTGGACGATGCCATCGCCTGCTACGAACGGGCCATCGCCCTCGACCCGAAAGACGCGAATGCCCACTACAACCTTGGCACTACGGTGCTCCGCAAGGGGAACGTGGAGGAATCTATCGCCAGCTTCGAGAAGGCCGTCGCTCTCGACCCGAAGTTCGCCAAGGCCCACTTCAACCTGGGCATCGCGTTGGCGTACAAGGGGAAGGCGGACGACGCCATCGCCTGCTTCGAAAGGGTTATTGCCCTCGAGCCGAAGTTCCCCAAGGCCCATGTCAATCTGGGAAACGCGCTGCTCGGCAAGGAAAGAGTAAATGAGGCCATCGCCTGCTACCAGAGGGCCATCGCCCTCGACCCGAAAGACGCCATAACCCATACCAACCTGGGCAACGTACTACTTGTCAAGTGGGAGATAGGCGAGGCCCTCGCCTGCTTCGAGACGGCCATCGCCCTTCACCCGAAGCTCGCCGATGCCCACTACGGCCTGGGCAGAGCACTGTTTCTCCGCGACATGGACGAGGCCCTCGCCTGCTTCGAGACGGCCATCGCCCTCGACCCGAAGCATGGCTCAGCTCACGGGGCGCTGGGCGATATGTTGTCGCGGAAGGGACGATACGCGGAGGCCCGCGACTCCTTGGTCAGGGCGGTCGCCCTGTTGCCCGACAAGCATCCTTTGCTGGGGCCGGTCTCACGACGGTTGAAGGAATGCGAGCGAATCCTGAAACTGGAGCCGAGGCTGCCGCAGTTGCTCCGAAGGGACGACAAACCAGGCTCTACTCAGGAATGCCTCGACCTCGTCACCGTTTGCCAGCACAGGCGTCTACACGCCGCCGCCGCGCGATTCTACGCCGACGCCTTCGCCGCCGACCCAAAGTTGGCCGACGGCTTGCAAGTCTTGCATCGCTACAACGGTGCTTGCTCGGCCGCGCTGGCTGCCGCCGGGAAGGGCGAAGACGCGGCCAAACTCGACGACGCGACGAAGACGAAGCTCCGCTCGCAGGCTCTCGACTGGCTGAAGGCCGATCTCGCCGCCTTGGGCAAACTCCTCGACTCCGGCCCACCCGAGGCTCGACCGTTCATCGTGCAGACCCTGCGGCACTGGCAGAAGGACAGCGACCCCGCCAGCCTCCGTGACAAGGGGGCATTGGACAAGCTCCCGGCGGACGAGCGGAAAGCGTTCACCCAACTCTGGGCCGACGTGGCCGCGCTGCTGAAGAAGGCCGAGGCACCTGGCAAGAAGGAAGCCAAGCCATGAACCACTCGCACGACCCCAACAAGACGGTCGATGTCTCCTCCGCCCCAGGCGACTCGCTCGCCGCTGGCCTCGCCGCCGGATTCGGCCGCGCGGAGGTGCCGCGCTCCAGTTTGGCCCCCTCGCAGCGTCCCGTCCTCCTGAAGGAGGCGGCGGGCGAGAGCGACCACGTCGTCATGCCGCACTCCGACGCGATGCCCGACAAGGCCGAGGCGGGCGACCGCTACCAGCTCTTCGGCGAGATCGCCCGAGGCGGCATGGGGGCCGTGCTGCGCGGGCGGGACGTGGACCTGGGCCGCGACCTGGCCGTCAAGGTGCTGCGCGGGAGGCACGCCGACGACCCCGCCGTCGCCCGGCGCTTCCTGGAGGAGGCGCAGATC
>JANXSH010000473.1 GCA_025356615.1 Planctomycetia bacterium
CTGTATTATTCGGCGCAAATCTTCCTCTTCGGGGCGGAACTGACCAAGACCTACGCCAACAAGTTCGGCTCGCGGATCGTCCCCAAGGACTACGCCATGCCGATCACGGCGGAGGCGCGGGCCGAACAGGGGATGCCTACGGCCGCGCAGGCCGCCTCCTGATCGCGGGCGATAAGGGGCGGGATCAGTCCGCCTCCTTGCCAAGGGCGCGAAGACGGATATGCTCTCCCATGCGCCCTCACTCCCCGCGAGGTGCCTCACATGACCTCCTCCCGCCTCCCCGTTCGTCTGCTCGCCGTCTTCACGCTTCTCGCCGCCCTTGGCGTAGGTCTGGGCCTCGCCCAGAAGCCGGCCACGCCTCGTTTCCTCGGCCCCTTGAACATGGATCCGCCCCACATCTCCAAGGATGCGTCGGTCAAATACGACTTCGACATCGTCTACGTCCGCGCCCCCCGCAAAGAGGCCGACGGCCGGTCGCGCTGGGCAGAGGTAGGCGATCCGCGGACGATGGAACCCGGTGCCGATCTCGTCCTCTTGCGTCCCGACGGCAGCGAAAAGATACTGGTCCCGGTCGTCGGCAACGAGTCGATCGCCGATCCGTTCGTCTCCTTCGACGGCAAGTGGGTCTTCTACGCCAAGTTCCACGACGCCAAGAATCACAAAGGGTCGGATCTCTACAAAGTCCACGTCGCGACTGGGAAGACGATTCGGCTCACTCAACAGGTCTTCACGCCCAACACCGGGGCCGCCGACTGGTCGAAGACGCCTCTGCCGAGTTGGGGCGTCTTCAATCTCGGGCCGTGCCCGGTGCCCGGCGGCAAGCTGGCGTTCGTCAGCGACCGCAACGCCTTCCGCGCGAGCAACCCCGGCTACGCCCCCAACGCCCTCGCCCTCCAACTGTTCCTCATGGACGACGACGGCAAGAACGTCGAGTGCATCGGCCACATGAACCTCGGCATGGCGCTCCACCCGGTGATCCTGAAGGACGGCCGGATCATGTTCAGTTCCCTGGAATCGCAGGGGTTGCGCAGCCACCACCTCTGGGGTGTTTGGTCCATCCACCCCGACGGGACCAAATGGGGGCCGCTGTTCAGCGCCTTCGAGATCGGCAACGGGACGGCGGATTCGACGCACTTCCAGGCCCAGCTCTCCGACGAGAGCCTCGTCGTCGAGTCGTATTACAACCTGAACAACTTCGGTTTCGGCACCTACTACAAGTTCCCCCCGCGCGTGCCCAAGGGGCAGCCCGCCTTCGGACCGGGATACAAGGCCGACCCTCGCAACGCGCGCCTGCGGCACGGACGCCACGCCGACGGCCGGGGCATCTTTATCCAATACCCCTTCAGCCCCTTCGGCATCGAGGCGCTCACCCCCTTCGTCCTCAAGGGCGACTGGCCGTCGGAGCCATCTGACCCCACACGCAAGGACTCGCCGCGCGTCGGCAAGTTCACGCATCCGGCTTCCGCCCCGGACAACCACCTCCTGACCGCCTACTCTGCCGGGTCGCTCAACAGCTACACCAAGCACACGCCGGCGTTCGACAGCGGGATCTACCTCATCAAGTCCGGCAAGCCGATCGACGAGCCGGGCCAGATGCGCCTCATCAAGAACGACCCGAAGTACCATGAGCAGTGGCCCCGCGCCGTCGTCCCCTACAAGCGCATCTACGGCGTGGACGAGCCGCGCCGCTTGGCACCGTTGGCGAACGACGGGAAGCGATCGCCGCACCTGCCCGAGGGCACACCGTTCGGCCTGGTCGGCGGGTCCAGCCTCTACAAGCGAGAGAGTTATCCCTACGGCGTGGCTCGTCCGGGTAGCGTGACCGCCGGCTTCGCGGAGGAAAAGGACCGGACGGGATATCGCGGGCACGACTCGTCGCATAATTGGTCGGTCCAGGGGGCCGACGCCGGGCTGTACGCCAACAAGGACATCCACGCCGTCCGCATCCTGGCGCTGGAGCCGACCACCGAGACGCGCCCCCAAGGGGGTCGAACGTACTACAACCACGCCCGCGAGCGCATGCGCATCCTGGGTGAACTGCCGGTGCGCAAGATCGCCAAGGACGGCACCCAGCCGCTCGATCCCGACGGCAACCCCGACACGAGTTTCCTGGCGAAGATCCCCGCCGATGTCGCGTTCACCTTCCAGACGATCGACCGGCTCGGCATGGTGTTGAACATGGCCCAGACCTGGCACCAGGTCCGGCCCGGCGAGGTGCGCAACGACTGCGGCGGGTGCCACTCCCATAGTCAACGGCCCACCGATTTCGCCCTGACGGCAGCCGCGAAGAAGGAGTACGCCCCCTTCGACCTCACGAGCCGAACGCCCATGATGACGACTCGCAAGGGAGACCAGTCGCGGAAGGAGTGGGACATCGAAGGCCAGACGGGTTTACGCTTCGAGAAGGCTGCGCAGACCGTCGAATACCACCGCGATATCAAACCGATCCTGGCTCGAAGTTGTGTCGCCTGCCACACCGGGAAGCTGCAACACCCGGCTGGCGGTCTCGTGCTGGATGACGACCGAACGATAAAGGCCCAGAGTCCTACCGGAATGGGATTCGACATCACGGTCCCCGGCACTTATGCACGCCTCGCCGCCGACACGACGGGCAAGTTCGGGCATAAGCCGCTGCACCGCCACGGTTGGACGAACCTAGGTGCCTCGCGCTACATCCGCCTGATGCAGTCACGGCGCAGCCTGCTCATCTGGAAACTGTTCGGTCGGCGTCTCGATGGCTGGACCAACGACGACTTCGTCCACGAGACGACGCCGGGCGATCGCACTACGTTGCGCTACAAGGGCAAACCGGCGGCCGACACGCCGCAGAATCGCGAGAGATCGGAAGTGGGCTACACGGGCGGGCCGATGCCGCCGCCGGACGCCGTGAAGGCCGGCAAGGTGAAGCCGCTGACGGACGAGGATCGACTGACACTGGTCCGATGGATCGACCTCGGCTGCCCCATCGACCTGGACTTCGATCCGAAACAGCCGGAGAAGTCGGGGCGAGGATGGATGATGGACGACCAACGGCCGACACTGACACTGACCGTTCCGCGAGTCAGGAATACCACGCCGCTGTCTCGCATCGTCGTCGGGATGCACGACTACGGCACCGGCCTCGACGCGGCGAGTTTCTCCGTCGTCGCCGACTTCGCGGTGGAAGGGATATCCGTCGGCGAGAACCTGGCGACGAAGTTCCGCTCACTGTCCGGCGGGGTATGGGAACTGAAGTTGGCGAAGCCGATTACGAACCTGCCGCGCGGCACTCTCACGGTGTCAGTGAAGGACCGGCAAGGGAACACGACGCGCATCGAACGCACGTTCTCCGTCGAGGCGAGGTAAGGGTTGCCAACTGCGACATGCCGGAAGGACCGATTCTCCACCACTCTCGCGAAGAACAAGGAGAGAATGAAAGAGCCGCGCACGAATCGGATCGCGTTCGATTCGGAGTCGTAATTCCGAGACGCCCACGGACCTGTCGAATCCTCCCCTTGTATCGTGTAGCTCCCCTGACCCGCAGTACCGAGCCGCCTACCTCATGCGACCACTCTCCCCCGACGACCTCCGCCGAACGCTCACCGCCGCCCTGGCCGACACCCGCGTCCGGCGCGTCCTTCTTATCCACCCGGACTACTCGCGTAACGACTGTTGCCCCGTCCTCGTCCCCTTGCTCTACGAGCATCTCCGCGCCCACGGCCTGGAGCGCCTCGACACCCTCAACGCGGGCGGCACCCACCGCGCCATGAGCGCCGGGGAGTTGCACGCCAAGCTCGGATTACACCCGGACCGCCATCCGCTCCTCGGCGAGCTGGCGAATCACCGCTACGCCGACCCGAGTGCCCTCATGGTCGCAGGGACCATCCCGGCGTCGTTCGTCGCCGAGAAGACCGCCGGCCATCTCACGGAGCCGCTCACGGTCACGGTCAACCGCATGCTCGCCGACGACTACGACCTCGTCATCGCCCTCAGCGGCACCGTCCCTCACGAAGCGCTGGGGTTCTCCGGCGGCACCAAGATCCTCTTCCCCGGCGTCAGCGGACCCGAGGTGATCGCGCTCTTGCACTGGGCCGCCGTCCTCATCGGCATCCCGCGCCTCATCGGGACGCTCGACAACCCGGCCCGCGACGTGGTCGATGCCGGGGCACGCTTCATCTTCGACCTCGTCCGCCGGCCCATGCTCTCGCTCGACATGGTCTACACCGAGGACGAGCACCACCGCGCCGTGCCGCGCGGCCTGTTCGCCGGCTGGGGGCCGGACGGCTTCGCCGACGCCCTGCGCCGGGCCGCCGACCTGTCGAGTCGCCTGCACGTCCACTACCTCGACGCGCCCGTGGAGGTCGCCGTCCAGCGTATCCCGACGATGTACGACGAGGTATGGACCGCTGGCAAAGGCTCCTACAAGCTCCAGCACCCCGGCGTCCTCGCCCCCGGCGGCGAGATCGTCCTTCTCGCCCCGCACATCCACCAGTTCCACTCCGACCCCGAACTCGACGCCGCGATCCGCGAGATCGGCTACCACGGCCTCGATTACGTCGTCGATTACCTGCGCCAGAACCCTGGCTTCAATCGAAACGTCGCCGCACACGTCATCAACGTCCGGGGTGTAGGGGCATGGGACGGAGGCGTCGAACGCTTCGACTTCCGCGTCACGCTCGCCTCGCAGATCAACCAGCGCGACTGCGAGCGCGTCGGCCTGGGCTACCGCGACCCCGCGAGCGTTCGGGCCGAGGATTACCG
>JANXSH010000488.1 GCA_025356615.1 Planctomycetia bacterium
GCCATAACCTCACGCCACCTGCCCCGCCTTCACAATCCCCCCTTGCACCACCGCGACGAACCGCGTCCGATCCTCCAACAACCGTATGTTCGCCAGCACGTCCCCCTCGACGATCAACAGGTCCGCCAGCTTGCCCGCCTCCACGGAGCCGAACTCCTTGTCGCGGCCCATGATCTTCGCCCCGCTCAGGGTGGCGCAGCACAGCACCTCCATCGGCGTGAAGCCAACATACTCGACGAAGAACGTCAACTCCTTCGCGTAGTCGCCGTGCGGGTTCCAGGCGAAGCCGTAGTCGCCGCCCATGCCGAGTGTGCCCCCCGCGCGGAGGATCCTCCGGGCGCTCTCGGCCCCGCCCTCGAGCGTCTCCTTGTGGCCGTCGAGGACGCGCTGCGACATGCCATACGACTTGCCCCGCTCGACGCTGGCCCACTCGAACTGGAGCGCGGGGACGACCGGGACGTTTCGTGCCAGCAGCAAATCTAGCCCCTCGTCGTCGATGAACGTGGCGTGTTCGACGGCGTCGTACCCCGCCTTCAGGGCGTTCTTGATGCCCTCGGTCGCCCTACAGTGGCCCGTCACCTTCATCGAGTGGTTGTGGGCCGTCTGCACGACGGCGTGCATCTCCTCGAACGTCATGCACAGCGTGTGGTGGTCGTTCGTGTCGGGGGCGGCGGCGTCTCCCGTGGGGTACGTCTTGACCCACTCGACGCCGTCCTTGACGAGCTTGCGGACGGCGGCCCGCGCCTCGACGGGTCCGTTGATGAGCAGGACCAACCCCTCCATGCCGATCTTGCGGAAGTCGGGGTTCCAGTCCATCAGCCCGCCGACGCCGCAAATCTCCCGCCCGCTGGCTGCCAGACGTGGCCCGTCCGTGACATCTGCCTCGATGGCCTTCTTGAGCCACACGTCGATGTTGAACAGACTCCCGCCGCTGCGCGCCGACGTGTAGCCACACTCCAGCGCGAGCCGGGCGTTCGCCGCCGCAAGGAGCGTGACGTACTCCACGGGGTACTTGATGTCGAGGTCTTCGAGGGCCGCCACGTCGAAGTACGTCGGGTGGAAGTGTGCCTCGACCAGCCCCGGCAGGATGGTCCCGCCCCGCGCGTCGATCGTCGGCGTGTCAGGGGGCAGAGCCGGCGCGCCGAGCTTCGGCCCGGCGTAGGTGATGCGCCCGTCGCGGCTGTGGACGACCGCGTCGGGAACCGGGAGTCGGCCCGTGCCGTCGATGAGGGTGCCGTTGCGGACGAGGAGAGAGCCGGTGGCGGTCTTCATGGTGTCGCTCTCGGGAGAGGAGGGAGATGGCGTATGGTGTAGGGAAAGGCCCCAGCGCCGCAAGCCTGACTTCGGAGACCGCGAATTGGGGGAGCAGCTCCGAAGGGCTTCTCACCCGATCTCCCGCCACGTCCAGTCGCGCATCGTCGCCAGCGCCGGGGCGTCGGTCAGGTTGAATTGCAGGGGCGTCACCGTGATAAAGCTTTCCGACAACGCGAACACGTCGGTATCGGGGTGCGGGTCGGGGCAGCGGAAGTCCGGCGTCGTCCAGAAGTAGACCCGCCCGCGCGGGTCGGTCCGCCGGTCGAACGCCTCGATGTACGGCACGAGGTTCTGCGGCATCACACGCACGCCGCGCACCGGGCCGCGGTCCAGGCTCGGGATGTTGACGTTGAACAGCGACCCCGTCGCGGGCTTCCGCTCGACGATCTGCTCGACGACCTCGCGCGCCAAAGCCGCCCCCTTCGCGAAGTCGAGCGGGCGGAGCTTGCGATACTCCAGCGAGCAGGCGATGCTCGTGACGCGGAAGAACGCCCCCTCGATGGCAGCGGCGACCGTGCCGGAGTAGAGCACGTTGATTCCGGCGTTCGACCCGGCGTTGAGGCCGCTGACGAGCAGATCCGGCTTCCAGGGCAGCAACTCGCGCAGCGCGAGCTTGACGCAGTCCGCCGGCCGGCCCTCGACGGCCCAGCCCATGAGTTTCTGTTCCTCGTCGAGGACTTCCTGCGCGATGAGCGGCGAGGTCAGCGTCACCGAGTGCCCCACCGCGCTCTGCTCCGTGGCCGGTGCGACGACGAGGACCTCGCCGAGTTGCTTCAACTGCGGGTACAGGGCGCGCAGGCCGGGGGC
>JANXSH010000523.1 GCA_025356615.1 Planctomycetia bacterium
GCAAAGGCCATCATCAGCCCGCCGACCCGGATGCCGAGTGTAGCCATCGAGCGATCCTCTGTTTGGTGGTGATTCAGCCGAACGTCTATCCCTTGGGACAGAATGGCGGACCTCGTCGTGGTTTCGCGGCCGTGTCCTGCGAATGCTCCCAGCCGGGGAGGCGCTTCGTGCGAGGGTGTGGGCCAACCCCCCATCGTCCACCTGATTGTTTCCACTCAAGTTGAACGAGGTCAGGTAAAAAGGCTGGGGCGGCAGGTCGGCGACTGCCTCGATTTCCACTCCATTTACCCCGACCTTCCCGCCGATGGACAGCACATACTCGGCGGCCCTGCGGTCGGGGTCCAGTTTGCTCGTCACTGCCGGGGGAACCATCGTCACGCGCACTGTGATCTTGCCCCTCTTGTCGAGGGTGAACTCGGGCGTGTCGAGGAGGAGTCCGTCTGCCCCCTCGAGTCGAATCTTGTACGATCCAGCCTGGATCTTTTTGTCGCGCTCGCCGGGAGTAAGCGTGTAGAGAACCTCGTCCTCCGGCCCTGTCAGAAGGAACTTACCGTCCACGAGGCGGGCTTCGACCTCCTCATCATCGACCGCCACGACGAGCGTTCCCTGCGTGGCCTCTACCTGATAGATCATGGCCGCCCACCAACACAGCGGCAACAGTCCGAGCCCGACGATCAAGAGCGTGAGGCTTCGCCCCGCCTTCGGGTGATGCCTTGGGGTCGGTTCGACCTTGGCCGGGGTCGTGTCCCCCTTCGCCTCTGGAGTGACGGCCGGAACCGCCTGGAGCAGGTAGGTAGTGCCCTTTCCCTCCTCGCCGAGGATTCGGAAGACCGTGAAGTCGCCGATGCGTTCCAGAGGAGTGGTCTCCCCAACGCCGTTTGGACATAGGGGAGTTCCGACCAGCTCAGGCAGAGTGGTGTTCATGTGAGCTTTCCTGTTACTCGGGGCGATCGGAAAAAGGATTCTGGTGAGGTGTAAGATACCCGACTTCCCCTGACGGTGTCAAATCGACTCCGCGATCGACACTCACTCCAAACCCATCCGCTCGTCGAACCCGAACATCCGGTTGAAGTTCTGCACCGCGACGCCGCTCGCGCCGCGGATCAGGTTGTCCTCGCACGCCAGGACGACGACCCGCCCCCGGACGACGCGAACCGTCACGTCGAGGTAGTTCGTCCCCAGCGTGTGCTTCGTCGAGGGCAGGTGATCGACGACGCGGACGAACGGTGCCCGCGCGTAGTAGGTGCGATACAAATCCATTAGCTCGGCCTCGGCCATCGCCCGGCGCGGGGTGGCGTAGATCGTCGAAAAGATGCCCCGGTCCATCGGGATCAGGTGAGGCGTGAAGATCACTTCGACCGGCTCGCCAGCGATGTCGGCGAGAACCTGCTCGATTTCAGGCGTGTGGCGATGAGTACCCACGGCATACGCGCTGACGCTCTCGTTGCACTCGGGGAAGTGCGTGGTCAGTTTGGGCGTTCGGCCCGCGCCGCTGACGCCGCTCTTGCTGTCGATGATGATCGTCCGCGGGTCGATGAGCTTGCCCGCGACGAGCGGGGCGAGGCCGAGGATTCCGGTCTGCGGGTAGCATCCGGGGTTGGCGATCAGTTGGGCGGCGGCGATCTCGTCGCCGTAGACCTCGGGAAGGCCGTAGACCGCCTGGGCGAGGTTGGCGAGATCCTCGTGGCTCTCGCCGTACCACTCGGCGTAGACGTTGGGATCGCGTAGACGGTAGTCGGCGCTGAGATCGACGACGCGCAGGCCGCGTTCCAACAGGCGCGGCAGGCTGCCCATGCTCGCGCCGTGCGGCAGGCAGCCGAAGACGCACTGGACGCCGCGTGCGCGGAGCTGGCCCGCGTCGAGCGGCTCGAGACGCAGGTCGAGGCGCTTGCCGAGCGACGGGTGGACCTCATCGACGCGCGGCGAGTCGGCCTGGCGCGAGGTGACGGCGACGATCGTCGCCTGCGGGTGGCGCAGGAGGATCTTGATGAGTTCCAGGGCGGTGTAGCCCGAGCCTCCCAGGATGGCGACGCGGATCATGTCTCTCCTCTTGAAGTTGACGTTCCCCGAACCCTGAGCGGCGAGGCGCAGGCCCGCCGGTGCGGGCGTGTCGCGGGACGGCACCCCTATCCAAAAAAGTGCCGTGGTCGAATCGTCTTCCAGGCGATCTTCCGGGCCGGGTCTGTACCGGCGGGCTGACGCCTCGCCGCGTCCGGGGCAGTGGTCGATGTTCCACCCTCATTGTAGAGTGACGAAAGAGCCTGGACCACCACCCCCTGAGCCTCACGCCAATGTACCGGACGATCCGCGACGCCGCCGCCGACCTGCGCGGGGGAGAGCTTCTCTGCCTCGACTTACTGGAAATGTGCCTGGCGCGCATCGACCAACAGGATGGGCACATCCGCGCCTGGGTCGTCGTCGATCGTGATGGGGCGCGGAAGGACGCGACGAGGGCCGACGCCGAGTTGAAGTCCGGCCTCGATCGCGGGCCGTTGCACGGCATCCCGGTCGGGATCAAGGACATCATCGACGTGTTCGACCTGCCGACCGCGTGCGGCTCCAAGCGCTGGCAGAACAGCATCGCCCGCGAGGACGCGCCGTGCGTCACTCGACTCCGCCATGCCGGCGCTGTCCTCGTCGGCAAGACGGCGACGACTCAGTACGCCAGCTTCGACCCCTCCCCGACGCGCAACCCGTGGGATGCAACACGCACGCCCGGCGGCTCGTCGAGCGGCTCGGCGGCTGCCGTCGCCATGGGCATGTGCCTCGCGGCGCTGGCGAGCCAGACGGGCGGATCGATCACCCGGCCCGCGTCGTATTGCGGCGTCGCCTCGGTCAAGCCGAGTTTCGGCAAGGTCAGTACCGATGGCGTGCTGCCGCTCGCCCCCTCGATGGATCATGTCGGGGCGATGGCGAACTGTGTCGAGGATTTGGAGACCGTGTTGAGGGCGATTAGCTATCCGGGCTGGTATCTCTCCTCGGCGGCATGGCGTCCATCCCCCCGGTTGGCGTTCCCGCGCGGCTTCTTCCATCGCTACGCCGACGATGCGGTGAACCGCATGATGGTATCGGTTCGCGAGACGCTCACGAAGAAGGGTGCCGAGTTCGTGGACATCGACCTGCCGACCGCGTTCGAGGAAGTCATCCCGCGCCACCGCACCGTCATGGCGGTCGAGGCGGCCATGTATCATCAGGAACGCCTGGCACGCTACCCCGACGACTACGCGCCGAACATCACGACGCTCCTACGCGAGGGCATCGCCTGCCCCGCGCCGGAGTACGCCCTCTGTCGAACGCACAAGGCTCACCTGACACGAAACATGCGGGACATCCTCGGCGGCGTCGATGCCCTGCTCTGCCCGGCGACGACGCGCTCCGCCCCCGATGCGGCGACGACCGGCGACCCGGCGTTCAACTCGCCGTGGAGCTACACGGGGTTGCCCGTCGTGTCGCTACCTGTGCTGTTGGGCGAGGACGGCCTGCCGTTGTGTGTTCAACTGGTGGGGTCGCCCGGCGAGGATGCGGCGTTGTTCGCGGTGGCCGCGTGGTGCGAGCGGAGGATGGGTGCGGGGATCGGAAGGCCGCCGGAATAGGCGGCACATAGGCATCTGCGGATCGGAGGTCGGCGTTTCGAGTTGATATACTTCGCCGACCCGCTTACTTCGTGCGCGGCTCCTCGTGTCCGCTCACGGCGAAGCGTCGAGGCAACAGACGCCTCACCCCCCACGCAGCAACCCGCGCTGCAAGCGCTGGCGCTCGCGCCGGCACAGCGCCGGCGACCCGGACACTGCGACGGTCCGCACTTCGACGCACACGTCATGGCCCGGCGGGACGAACCGCCGCACGACGCGCTTTCGGCCTGGGTACACGAGCACCGCCCGGCGTGCGCCGAGGAAGCAGGCGTAGGCCAGCGCCTGGTAGACATCCTCCGGGATCTGGCCGTCTTCGGGCAGGCGTTTCCACTTGGCATCGACGATGATCTCGGGCCGATCCGCACGCGAGATCGTGATATCGGGCCGCAACAATAGCCCCGGCGACTCCCCGATGGTCGAACTCGCCTGCGACTCTATGCGGAGATCCGCTCGGCCCACGATCGCCTCTTCGACGGCCCGGCACAGGAAGCGCTCGAAGATTCGCTCCATCGAAACGAGCAGGCTCCGCAATTCGCCCACGCCGCCCGCCACCCCTAGCAGCACCCGGCAGAGGTCGAGGAGTGGCCCATAACCGGGCGGTTCGGGCATCCGGGCGAGGCGTCGGGCGAGCGATTCCGGCTCGACATCCGCGACATCGGCGAACCCGGCGATGGCCTGCTGCAACAGCTCGCGCGTCGGGGCGTCGAGAACGCCGGATCGAAGAGCGAGGGTTGCGACCGCGCGCGGGAACTGGTTGCACTCGACATCGCCGGTGAAGTCATCGACGCGCCCGTGGAGCCGATCGCGCCGTTCGATCGGCTGGCGCATCTGGGCGGCGACATCGAGCGCCCCGAGCAGCACCGGCCCTTCATGGCTCCGCTCGCGGTAATCACGATGAAGGCCGAGGCGCGACCGGTCGCGCATCAGTTCCGCGAGCTGGCCCGCAAACATTTGGAGGACAACTTCGCCACTCGCCGGGCCGGTCACGGCTTCCGGGGTCGCCGTCGAATCGAGGAGAAGGAGGAGATTCGCGATCGGCATCTTCGGCGAGATCACCACCCGCCGGAGGGGCGTATGCAAGACCCCGACGACCCCGCGCGGCAGAACGCGCCAGACGCCCCGCCGCGTCGTGGGAGCCAGGTCGAGGGCGGCGCGATGGTGTTCGACGAGATAGCGCACCTCGTCCCCCGCGAGCCGACACAGCCGCGATCGCCGCTCGATCAGGTGCAAGTCCGCTCGGCTCACGGGTCGTCCTCACTCTTCGGCTTCGCCGACGCGGGCCGTCGGCGTTTCGCCTTGTCCCAGAGCTGGAAGCCGATGTCGGTGCCGGGAGTGATCGGACTCTTGCGGTCGAGCTTGCCGCCGTCGTCCACGCCGTCGGGGCCGACGCTGTAGACGATGACGCCATCGGTCACCTTGACCATCTTCAGCGGGGTGCCGTCGAACGGGTCGGTGGGGATCTCTTGCAGGAACTCCGGCACCATATCGGCCAGGTTCGCGGGCCACTTGCCGTGCTTCATGCGAAACCGCTCGACGGCGATCAGGCCGCGCATCGAAGCCACCCAAGCGGTCTTGCGGCGGTGCGCCTCGGCCACCTTGTTCGTCGCCGGGACGAACATGGCGACCAGCGCGTGAGAACCTCGCCTGGTCATGAGTTCCGAGTCGATCTCTTTCTCCCTGGCGATTTGTTCGTGTAGTGGCCGTCGGGCGTTCTCGACGATACGATTCATGAGGTCCATCATGACGGGCTGTTGTCGCCGGACCTGCCAGCGGGGGTAGAGTAGGATGCGTTGGTAGAACGGTTGTTCTACCATGCCCATCTCCTCGTGCATGCTTTCGCCCGAGATGGCCCCCGAACTCATGCGAGAGAACATCTGGAACAGCATCGCCCGCTCGCCGCGCAAGGCCAGGAGCAAGGAATTGTGTTGCTCCTCGTCGGCCAGGAGTTTTTCGAGCGCGAGCAACTCGGCGTCGTTCGACTCGCCCAGCGAGAGCGCCCTCTCGACGCCCTGCATGCCGACCGTGACGACCGCGATCCGGATCAGTTGAGAAATCAGGAACGGCTCGTCGTACAGAGACCGTCCCGCGCAGACGCAGGCCCGACCCGACCGGACGGCCTCCGAAACGTCGCCCTTGTTCGACTGGTACAGCATCTCGAAGCGGAGCAGCGCGGCGACCTTGCGCGTCTCTTGTTGATCGGGCAAGAGAGTCATGATCGGGTTGAAGGCGTGGTCGAGCTTGTGCCTACCTAGAGGCATGTCGGCCAGTCGGCGGGCGGCGAGGCGAATCGGCCCGAGTCGTGTCATCTCGGCGTCGAGCAGCTTCATGCGCTCCTCATCGAGCCTCTCCGGCAAGATGATGTCCGTCATCTTCTCGTCGAACTTGGCATCGGGCCATCGGCCGAGCGCTCGCGCCAGTTCGACGCACAGAAGGGCGCTGTTGTCCTTGTCCGCAAGGGCGATGCGCCCTGTTTCGATCTCCTCGAGCCGCCAGCCGGGGTCGGTGTCGTCGAGGTCATCGACCGTCGCCTTCAGCCGTCGCGCCGATTGCATCTGGTCGATGCCGTACCAGCCGACCCCCAGGACGATCAGTATGCCCAACCCCCAGAGGACGAGTCGGCCCAGCGTGAATCGACGTGTCGGAGATTCGGTCTCGCTCATGGGTCTTTCTCCTCGGGGGCGACGGGGGAGGCTGGCTTCGCGCGCATCTTCGTGTCCCAGAGCTGGAAGCCGAGGTCGGAGCCAGCCGCCATCGGACTCTTGCGGTTGAGCTTGCCGCTGTTGTCTACTTTGTCGTTCCCCACCGTGTAGACGATGATCCCATCAGACGTTCTCACCATCTTAATCGGCGTACCGTCGAACGGGTCGGTCGGTAGGCGGTCGAGGAACTCGGGGACGACCTCACTCAGCTTCGCGGGCCACTTCCCATGCTTCATGCGAAATCGCTCGACGGCGATCAGGCCGCGCATCGCGGCGACCTGGGCGGTCTTGCGCCGGCAGGCCGCGCCGACTCGGAACATCGGTGTGACCTGGAACGCGACGACATCGCGCGTTCTCTCGACCTCATCGCCGAATGCATTCTCGGCGGCTTCCTGTTCATGGCTGGGCAACTCGGCGATTTCGACCGCACGATTCAGCGCGATCATCAGGCGAGGGAACTGGCGGCGAAGTACCTGCCTGTCGCTGGTGAGGAGCTTGTCGAAACTCGACCGTTCCTCCATGTTGAAATCGCTCGAAAAATCCATGACCGGAATCTCGCCGGCTATGATCCGCGAATAGAGCTGGTACCTCATCGCCCGCTCGCCGCGCACGCCAACGAGCATGGTGTTGTGGCGTTCCTCGTCCGCGAGCAACTTGTCCATCGCGGCGAGTTCCGCGTCGTTGGACTCGCCCAGAGCGAGCGAACGCTCGACGCCGTTCAGGCCCACCGAGACGATGGCGATGCGAATCAACGCGGAGATGAGGGTCGGCTCGTCGTACATCGACCGCCCGGCGCAGACGCACGCCCTGCACGCACGCACCGCCTCGGAGATGTCACCCTTGTTCGCCTGATAACGCATCTCATAGGTGAACAATTGGGCCACCTTGCGCGTGTCTTGCTGGTCATTCAGGAGGGTAGCGGTCGGGTTGAAGGGGTATTCGATTTTGTGCCGACCTTTGGGGCGATCGACCATCCCGCGTGCGATCTTGCGGATCGTCTTGAGGCGGATCATCTCGTCCTCGAGGATGATCCACCGCCGCACGTCGAGGCGTTCCCCGATGGGAATGTCTTGGAAGCGCTCATCGATTTTGACATCCGGCCAGGTCGGGCCGAGCATCTTGACCAGTTCTCGGCACAGGACGGCGCTGTTCTCTTTATCGGGCAGCTCGATGCGTGCCGCCTCGATGCCGTCGAGCCGCCAGGCCCGGTCGTTCTCGTCCAGATCGTCAAGGATGCTCGCGAGTTCGGTCGCCGTGCGCGTTTCGCGATAGCCATAGAGGCTCAGCGCGACGATGAGACTCGCGAGCAGAGGCACCCCGAGGATCCAGAGGAGGCGACGCCAGAGGGAGAAGGGCTTCTTCGGGTCGCTCATGGAGGATCCTCAAGAGAGGGACTCGACCCTCGTCGGACGCGAGGGGCGCGGGCGTGGCGAATCATTGTCGAGGAGGGCGTCGTAGGCCGCCGCCCGGCCCGGCTGGCCGGCGAATACCTCGTCGAGCAGCGGGCGGATGTGGTGCTGCCAGATGACGCGCAGTCGCCCCTCGTCGAGGTGCGGGACCATGAAGAAACTGTGCCCGACCTGCGCCCCCGGCCCCGCCTCGGTGCGCAACTTCGTGTTGAGCCGATCGAACAGCCGAAGGACACGCGCGGCCAGCGCCTCCCCCACGAGAGGTTGCGCCATCAGCCACGACGACAGGACGCGGGCGTCGGGGTCCATCGGCAGGAACGAGAAGCGACGGCGGAGCGCCTGGTCGATCAGCGCGATCGAGCGGTCCGAGGCGTTCATCGTAGCGAGAAGATACAGATTGTCCGGCAGTCGGAAAGCCCGCCGCGAGCAGGGCAGTTCGACCGCCTGCCCGCGATACTCGAGCAGGTAGAGCAGCTCGCCGAAGATGCGCGGGAGGTTGCCCCGGTTGATCTCGTCGATCACGAGGACGTGCGGCTGGGCGGGCCGCTCCGCCGCCCGCGCGGCGAACTCGCAGAGCAGGCCGTCCTCGACGGGATAGGTGATGTCGCTGCGTCCCTCGTTGTTGACGCTGCGGACGCGGATCCCCTCGACGAACTCCTCGTAGCTATACGCCGGGTGGAACTGGACGAGGCGGACGGCGTCGTCACAGCCGCGCGCGAGGTGCCGGGCCAGGCAGCGCGCGACGTGCGTCTTGCCGGTGCCGGGCACGCCCTGGAGGATGAGTTGTTTCTTGAGCGAGAGCAGGTCGATCGCACGCCCCAGCCAGTCTTCTCCGAGGAACGTCTGTTCGTGGAACGAACCCGGAGACGAATCGTCGCCCGGCCCGCCGAGGCGCGCGAGGGCGGGGCCGGGGTCGGCCTCGACCGCGCAGGCGAACAGCGGCAAGAGGCGGTCGAGCGCGAGGATGATCTCGCCGACGAGTTGCGCTTGGGACAACATGCCGTCACTGGCACTCATCGCCGACGAGACTTCGAGCGTGCGTCCCCCGGCCCAGGCGACGAGTCCCTCGGCACTTGTCAGGGGTCGCATGGTCACGGGCGCATCGGCCATGCCGAAGAGACATCCCTCCGCCGCGCCGTTGTCGGCGAGTATCTTCCACACGGCCTCGCCGTGCGATCGCAGGTTCGCCGAGAGGTTGGCACGGTGCCCGCGCGCGGCCCGGCCCAGGCGCAAGCCCCAGCGCAACCCCTCGGGGGAGAGCCGGACGAAGAGTTGCGCCGATGCCCTGGAAGCTCCTTCGGGGCAGAAGGTGATCCACAGTGTCGAGGTGTAAGGCTCGGACTTGCCGAAGACGTTCTTGCAGATACTCGTCAGGGCGTGGCCGGCCTTGCGTCGGGTATCGACCGCCCAGCCGTGGACGCCGAGGAGGACGGGGGTGATGAACCGCCGCGTCAGGTCGTCGCACAGTTCGGCGAGCGGCTCGCGGACCGCGAACTCGTAGCGCCCGCGCTGCTGTTGCATCCAGTCGCGGCGGTTGTTCCGGGCCAATTCGCCGAGGAAGGCGAAGGTGTCGCCGCAGAACCCGGCGAAGCAAGGCTCCTCCTCGCGCTCGCGGACGCCCTCGCCGAGTTCGGCGAACACGTCGGGCACTTCCATCGGGTGCAGGCCGTGTCGTTCGCGCAGCCAGAGGCCGACCGCGTTGTAGAGGCGGTAGCGATCGCAAGGCGAATCGCCCGGATCCACGCCCTCGTCGAGGCGGGCGTGGCCCGCGCGATAGGAGTCGCTGAACGGCCCGAACGATTGCGGGTCGCGCAGGTGGAGAATCGCTGGCGCGAGCCATAGGCCGCCACTGGCGACGAGCCGCTCGCGCCAGATCGCCTCGAGATCCTCGAGCGGTTTGTCGGACCTCCACAGCCGCGCCGCCATCGCCAGGATGCCGTCGGCGTGTCGGCCCCAGTCGAGCGCGGAGCGCGACGCCCCGAGGGGATCGCTGACGGCGAGCGCATCGCCGACCGACTTCGCGTCGTGCCGCTCCAGAGCCAGCTCGAGCGTATCCCTCGCGCCGGCGATAGCCGTGCCGCGCTCCTTGAGGCGCTCGCGGAGGGGCCGCCGGATGCGCAGCTTCTGCACGATCGCGGCGACGGGGCACTCGGTCAGTCGGGCCGCGCCGCTGGTGAGGTCGCGGCCCCGCATGTGGGCGAGGAGCGAGAGGAAGTGGTCGATGTGCAGCGAGGTCATTTCGGGGCGCGTCGATCGGATGCGGGCGTGCAGGTCGAGCAGCTCCCCGTACACCTCCGCAGGCGAGGGGGCGTCGTGGCGGTCCCTGCCGAGGAGGCGCTCGAGGCCGGTCTGGATGTCGGGCGTCCAGCCGGGGTAGCGCCCCGGACTCTGCGCCTGCAACAGGCCGGACCAGAACGACGGCCCCAGTCCGGGGACGCGATACGCGCAGCCCGCCGAGAGGCACGCGGCGAGTCGTTGCGGGGCCGATTCGCTGCCGTTGAGCAAGTGGCTCACCGCGTGGCGCAAGAAGCCCGCCCGCGCGACGACCGTCGCGCCGTGCGGGGCAGGGGAGACGGTCGCCCGGTAGAATCGACCCAGCGCATCGCGGAAGTCGTCGGGGACGGCCTTATCGAGGTAGTCGGTATAGAGGAATCGCGCGCTCGCGCCAAGGACGGCGGCGAACCGCCCGCCCAGTCCGGGCAGCCGATGCAGCTCGACGATCGACGGCAACCCCGCCGCGCGGTAGGCGTGCAGGAGGGGGCCGAGCGGCAGTCCCCGGCGAGACGACATTCTCATCCACGCTCCTCGTGGGCCGCGTCCTGGCGAAAGGCTTCCTTCTTTATATCGTATCACGTCCGCAATATCTTCTGCACGTCTGTTCATGGGTGTGACTGTGGAATGTAGGCGAAGCCCAGGGGTTGCAACCCCTGGGCTTGGGGCAATACTCATTATTGCCTACTTCTATAGTCACACCCTCTGTTCATGAGATGTTGCAAGCACAGCGGTTACACCCTTATCCACGGTCACAACTTTTTGGCGACGCCCAAACCCTTGACCCTCTCTCATTAGGATCAGGGGGACGAGGCGAGCAAGGTCAGCGTTTCCACGCTGGCCGCGGTCACTTCCTCCGGCGTGAAGGCGATGGGCACCCCCTCGCCCCGTCGCCAGAGGGCGAACAGGTCTGCGTAGTGCGGAGACATCGGATTCCCCGATTGGCCGCCGGGCAGGACGAATCGGCTGTTGTGCCATGCTCCCACATCGATGACCATGCGGAGCGAGGGGATGTTGTCCGCCGGGGCGAGCGGGTCGAGGGGCAACACCGCGCCTTGATTGACGACATCGGCGTCGCCGCCACATGGGATCGGCCCGAGGTTGAAGACCCTGGCGAGCGCCTTGCCGATGAGGCCCGGCTTGCGCGAGAGCGGGTGGTGCAGGACGAGGGTGCGGAGAGTCCCCCAAGCCCACCGGGAGGGGGCCGACCCGTAGGTAGCCCGCAACATCTGCACCACCCCGGAGAGGACGTTCGCCATCTCCTCACCCCAGGGCCGTGCGAACCAGCCCTCCGGCTGCTGGCGCAGCAGGCCGACGAGGTGGCCGGTGCGGCGGTAGCAGCAAAAATTGTACGACGACATCGGGCTGAGGCCCGCGCCGAGGAACCAGCGCCAGCTGCGCGGGGCCTTGGCGCGGGCGACGCGGGCCATCATCTCGACGAGGAACAATTCGTAGACCGTCGCCGCCGACGAGGACGGGGCGAGGTCGCCGTCCCACGCGCGGAGGAGGTCCAGCGCGGCGCGGGTCGGCTCGTCGGTCGCCGGCACCGCGAGGACGAGGGGGCGGATCTCCCGCCACGCGGGGGCGTGCTGGTCCATCTGGAGGCGCATCGTCGAGGCGACATCCCAGTCCCGGCGAGAGGCGAGCGCGTCGTCGATGGCCATGAGACGATAGCCGTCGATGAAATCGACGCCGAGGAACGGCCCCCGGCCTTCGGGCCGATGGGGCGTGTTGGCCGTCGCGATGAAGCCGCATTCGGGATCCTGGAAGTGGGGCATCTCCGCGAAGGGAACGCCCTCGTCGAACCACCCCGCCTCCGGGTCGGCTCCGTTCAGCGGCAGTGAGCCGAAGCCCTTCTTGCGGCGAGGCGATTGGCCGACCAGCTGGTAGCCGATCGTCCCGCTGATGTCCGCGTAGACCATGTTCTGGGAGGTGATGGGCCACGCCTCGAAAGCGGAGCGGAACTCGGCGAACGAGCGGAAGCCGTGGAGGCGGAAGAAGCCGCCGAGGGGCAGCGGGTCGAGCCAGACGCCGCGCAGGGAGAGCGACTCCTTGGTGTCGGCCAAGATCGGGCTGACGATCGGCCCGCGCGGGGTGATCAGGACGCGCTCCGTGGCGACCGTGCCGCCCTTGATGCCGATGACCTCGTCGAGGACACGGCAGGGGACGAAGGCGTCACCCTGCTTGACGCTCGCGCCGTCGGGGCCGATCTCCTCGATGAACAAGTCGGTGTTGTCCACGAGGCCCGCAGTGAGGCCCCACGCGGCGTGCCCGTTGTGGCCCGCGAGGAAGACGGGGCCGCCGACGAAGCTCGCACCCGCGAGGGTCTCCTTCGGCGTGCGCAGCCGGGCGAGATACCAGTGGGCCGGCAGGGAGGCGTCGAGGTGGGGGTCGTTGGCGAGGAGGGGCCGGCCCGACGCGGTGCGGGAGCCGGCGACCACCCAGTTGTTCGACCCGCCGCCCAGACCGACCCAGGAGAAGAACGCCGCGAGGTCGGCCCCGAGGCGATCGACGGCCTCGCCCGCCTCAGCGCCGACCGGGTCGGCCACTGGGTGCCAGGCGGGGAAGGTGGAGTCGAGTGCTTTCAGCGCGTCCAGCCCATCGGCGGTGATAACCTTCAGCCGAACGAGTTCGGCGTCCCAGTTGCTCGTGAGACTGAACGAGAGGAGCTTGGTGACACCGAGCGTATCCGCCGGCATCCACGGCGTCGGCCGGGAGCCGAGGAGCGCGAACTCGTGCGCCACCTTGGGACACCCCAAGAAGATCCCGACCTGGACCCCGCGCGCGTAGGCTTCCAGGGACTCGCGGACTTCGGTATCGAGGACGGCGAGCTGCTCATGGGCGGCGCGGCGGAAGCCGACGCGACGGGAGAGACGATCGACGGGCAGGGCGCTGGGTCCGACGAGTTCGCTGAGGGTGCCGCGTGCGACGCGCAGGAGGATCTCGAGTTGGAACGCGCGATCCTGGCCGTGACAGAATCCCAGAGCGAAGGGGCCGTCGCGGGGGTCGTCGGCGTCGATGAGCGGGATGCCATAGCGATCGCGGCCGATGCGGACCGAGCCGGCGAGTCCGGGAACGACGAGCGTACCACTCGTCACGGGCAGCCGCCGCCCCATCAGGAGGCGGAACAGCAGGCGAATCGGACTCATGCGATCTCCTGGCGACATCCGGCGGGTTGGAAGAGGAACGAACCACAGAGGCACAGAGGAATACACAGGAGGAGGAACGCGGATGGCGAGCGGCCCCTGTCAAGGGGCTGGTTCCGAACCAACGAATACAGCCCCTTGACAGGGGCTGCTCGCCATCCGCCTAACTCCTAAGGTTCTCAGCCAGTGGGTCAGGCCCGATCACCGTAGAACAGCGGGTCGGATGACGGACAATAAAAGCTCCAGGTACGAGGAGGGGCGTCTTGGCTCACAAAGGCTGTAG
>JANXSH010000542.1 GCA_025356615.1 Planctomycetia bacterium
GGAGCGAGGCCCACCGGCACTTCACCGGCTCCACCCCTGTCCATGACGCCGGTGGTTGGTGGTGGGCCTCGCTTCGCTCGACCCACCCTACCTCCTTCGCTCAACAGGATTGCGGCTACACGGTTAAGCATCCGATCCGCTACTGTTAGTGATAGACCGTCTCCGGCACACGCTTCCACTCCCGACCCGTTCTCTTGCCGATTGCCTAAGATGTAATGATTACCAGAGGGGTAGCCATGAAATGCGAAATCATCTCGGTCGGTAGCGAACTGACCAGCGGCCAGAGCCTCGACACGAACAGCCAGTGGTTGAGCCTTCGCCTCGCCGAAGTGGGCATCGGCGTCGGCTGGCATACCACGATCGCCGACGACCTCGAGGCGAACATCGACGCCTTCCGCATCGCCTCGCGTCGGGCGAAACTCGTCCTCATCACCGGGGGGCTTGGCCCGACTCAGGACGATTTGACCCGCGAAGCACTAGCAAGAGCCGCCGGGGTCGAACTCGTCTTCGACCCCGAGTCGCTGGCCCACATCGAGGAACTGTTCACCCGACGCGGGCGGACGATGCCGAATCGCAACCGCGTCCAGGCGTATTTCCCCGCCACCGCCGAGCCGATTCGGAACGACCACGGCACCGCGCCGGGCGTGTGGATGTCGCTGGGCGACGCCCATTTCGCCGCGATGCCCGGCGTGCCCTCGGAGATGTTCGCGATGTTCCGCGAGCAAGTCTTGCCGCGCGTGCGGAGCCTCGGTCTGACGGGCGGCGTGCTGATCCAGCGCAAGATCAACACCTTCGGCGCGGGGGAGTCGTCCGTCGAGGAGAAGCTGTTCGACATCACCCGCCGGGGGCACGTCCCGGAGGTCGGCATCACCGCGAGCGACGCGGTCATATCGCTCCGCATCCTCGGGCGCGGCGCGACGGAGGGTGAGGCACTCGCCCAGATCGAGCCGGTCGAAAAGACCATCCGCGAGCGTCTCGGCGACCTCGTCTTCGGCGTGGAGCGCGACGACTTACACCACGCCGTTGCGGCGCTCCTGGGCGGCAAGCGCCTGACCCTCTCGGTCGCGGAAAGCCTCACGGCGGGCCTCGTCTGCGACCGCCTCGCCAGCGTCCCCGGCGCGAGCGCCTGGCTCAGGGGCGGCATCACCGCGTATGCCGATCGCGTCAAGGTGGAGCAACTCGGCGTCCCGCAGGCACTGCTCGACCAGCACGGAGCGGTATCGGCGGAAGTCGCCGAGGCGATGGCGGTCGGCATCCGCACCCGGTTCGGGACCGACCTCGGCCTCAGCACGACGGGGCTTGCTGGGCCGGACAGTGACGGGTCGGGCAAGCCGGTCGGCCTCGTCTACGTCGGCCTCGCCTGGGAGGGCGGCAGCGAGACCGCGACGGTCAGTTGGATGGGCACGCGCCAGGAGATCCGCAGCCGAACGGCGCGGCTCGCGCTCAATAAGCTCCGACTGCACCTCATCGGTGAGCGGGGGGCGTAAAGCCGCTCCAGGTGTTTCAGGCTACACTTTCACTCCACAACCACCGACTCGGCCTTGCCGGTGGCCGTGTCCAGCACGACGAACGTCTTGATGGCCGCCCGCTGGAGCGCCCCCGGATTGATGACGCGCGTCGGCCCGAACTGGCGGTCCATCGCGAAGTGCGTGTGGCCGTGAAAGAGGTAGGCGAACGCGCCGCCCGTCCGCAGGTCGTTCATCAGGTTCGTGTCGTGCCCGTGGATGAAGGCGAGACGCACGCCCTCGATGTCGAGGTGCCCGCAGTTCTCATGACACGTCGCGCCGATCCCGGCGATCGCCTCCTTCAGCCCGGCCTGATCCCAGTCGCAGTTGCCGAAGACGAAGTGAGCGGTCCACCCCCGGAATAACCCGACGATCTCGGGTCCGACGATGTCGCCGCAGTGAATCACCAGCTCCGCGCTGCGGTCGCGGGCCAGGGCGAGCGACCGCTCCACCCGGTCGGCCTGGTCGTGGGTATCGGAAACGATCGCGATCTTCATCGTTCACCTCGCAGAGATGGATCGGCCCGTGACGGCACCGGCTCCCTGACTCATCGACACCAAGCCTCCTGGGAGAATGATACACGCCCTGCTTCCAATTCACCCTCCTACTCTCGACGTTTTCTGAGAAGCGCGTCGTATCAGGGATGCGGCCTGCGGATCGTCCGAGGGCGTAGGCTTGACACCCACCCTCCCTCCCCTACCCTATCCCTACCGGGCGCTCCCCCGCGCGGCGGGATCCCGTAGTCTAGCCAGGTAATGCCTACTCCATGTCATCACCCACGATTCGCACCTTCGCGGTGTTGCCGAAGCTCCCCGCCCGCCTCCACGCGCTCCACAAGCTGGCCTACAACTTATGGCTGAGCTGGAACCATGAGGCCATCGCCCTGTACATTCGCATCGACGCCGACCTCTGGGAGAGCAGCGGTCACAGCGCCGTCAAGCTGCTCGGCGCGGTGGATCAGGGCCGGCTCGAGCAGTTGCTCGACGACGACGGGTTCCTCAACGAACTCGACCGCGTCGAAGCCGACTTCGACACCTACATGGCCGCCCCGACCTGGTATCAAGAAACCTTCGCCGCCGAGGGCGTGGCCGACCCGATCATCGCCTACTTCAGCGCCGAATTCGGTCTGCACGAGAGCGTTCCCGTCTACTCCGGTGGCCTCGGCCTCCTGTCCGGCGACCACCTCAAGTCGGCCAGCGACCTCGGCCTGCCGCTCGTGGGCGTCGGCCTCATGTACCGCGAAGGCTATTTCCGGCAGTACCTCACCTCCGACGGCTGGCAGCAGGAGCGCTACCCCGAGAACGACTTCTTCAACCTCCCCCTGTTGCCCGAACTAACTCCCACAGGTCAGCCCCTCACGATCGGCGTCGAACTGGCCGGCCGCGAGGCCCGCGCCCGCGTCTGGCGGCTCGCCGTCGGTCGCATCTCGCTCTACCTGCTCGACACGAATATTCCCGAGAATTCGCCGGAGGATCGCCTGATTACCGCCCGACTCTACGGCGGTGATCGGGACATGCGGATCCGCCAGGAGATCCTACTGGGCATCGGCGGCGTTCGCGCGCTGCGCGCGCTGGGTAAGCCGCCCACCGTCTGCCACATGAACGAGGGGCACTCCGCGTTCTGCGGCCTGGAGCGCGTCCGCGAGTTGATCGAGCGCACGGGCTGCGATTTCGCCACGGCCCGCGAGGCCGTCCTGGCGGGCACCGTCTTCACAACGCACACGCCCGTCCCGGCGGGCAACGACGTGTTCGACCCGCGTCTCGTCGAACACTACTTCGGAAAGCTCTGCCCGCAACTGAAACTCACCTGGACGGAGTTCCTCGCGCTGGGGCGGCAGAACCCCGCCGACGCCTCCGAACCGTTCGGCATGACCGTTCTCGCTCTGCGCCTGTCGAACCTCGCCAACGGCGTCAGCAAACTGCACGGCGAGGTGTCGCGCCTCATGTGGAAACGGCTCTGGCCTGACCTCCCCGCAGCGGAGGTGCCGATCACCAGCATCACCAACGGCGTCCACAGCCAGAGTTGGGTTTCCCCCGACCTCGCCCAACTCTACGACCGCTACCTCGGCTCCGCCTGGCACGGCGGGCCGCACGAGATGGGCGTCTGGAAGCGCGTCGAGTCGATCCCCGACGCCGAGCTGTGGCGCACGCACGAACGCCGCCGCGAGCGGCTCGTCGCCTTCGCCCGGATGCGCCTCAAGAGGCAGCTGCAATCCCGAAACGCACTCCCCGCCGAGATCAACCGCGCCGACGAAGTCCTCGACCCCGACGCCCTGACCATCGGGTTCGCCCGGCGGTTCGCGACCTACAAACGCGGTACGCTCATCTTCCGCGACCTCGAACGGCTGACGGCGATCCTGAACCAGAAGGACCGTCCGGTCCAGTTCCTCTTCGCGGGCAAGGCCCACCCCCACGACCAGGAGGGCAAGAAGCTCATCCAGGAGATCATGCAACTCGCCCGCCATCCCGAGTTGCGCCGGCGCATCGTCTTCCTCGAGGACTACGAAATCAACGTCGCCCGCTACCTCGTCCAGGGCGTGGACGTGTGGCTGAACAACCCCCGCCGACCCGAGGAGGCTTCGGGCACCTCCGGCATGAAGGTCGCGCTGAACGGCGGCCTCAACCTCTCCATTCTCGACGGCTGGTGGGTCGAGGGCTACGCCGGCGACAACGGCTGGAGCATCGGCCACGGCGAGGAGTACACCGACCTGGCCTATCAGGACGAGGTCGAGAGCCGATCGATCCTCGACCAACTCGAGCAGGAGATCGTGCCGCTGTTCTACACCCGAGGCAGCGACGGGGTGCCGCGCGGCTGGGTCAAGCGCATGAAGCGGTGTATCGCGACGCTTGCGCCCGTGTTCAACACGGGCCGAATGGTCGCCGAGTACGCGACGCTGAGTTACCTCCCCAGCGCCGCCCGCTACGAGAGGCTCTCGGCCCAGGGGTTGGCGGGTGCCAAGGCGCTGGCCCGCTGGCGTCGCGGCCTGACGCTCGGCTGGCCCCAGGTCCGCATCCTCGGCGTCGAGGGCACTACCCCCGAGTCGCTGCACGTCGGCGGGAACGTCGAGGTCCGGGCCAGGGTCCAACTCGGCGGCCTGACGCCGGACGACGTTCAGGTGCAAGTCTTCCACGGCCTCGTCGATAACATGGGCGTGATCCCCAAGCCGATGACCGTGGCGATGTCCTCCGCCGGGGCCGGCGACGACGGCGCGTGGAAATACTCGGGCACGATCGCCTGTGGGGCGAGCGGTCAACACGGCTACGCGGTGCGTGTCCTACCGTGCCACGCGGATCTAGCGAACCCGTTCGAGCCGGGGCTGGTGTGTTGGGGGTAAGTTTGTGAGCGCGTGTAGTCGGTCAGCAACTATCCAATGAGCAAGCCGTATACACGCCGCTTCACCCATCGGCTGGAGGTGCATCACCACGAGCCGGTTCCGCTCGTGGGACGATGTCGGCTCATGAGGGGTGGGAACAGCTGGCCGCCGAACCACCCACCCGCGAGACACAATCCCACCGTACCTGCGATGGTAGATCCGACCATCCGTAAGAGGTTTTGCGACGCAGGTGCCTGGATCCCGATCAGGATCGAACTAGCGAGTAGCCCGACGACGAGGCCCTGCTTGAGTCCGTTCTTCGTGGCCACCCCTGCGAAGAAGGCACCGAGGAGGACGAGGAACGCCTTGATTTCCCAGGTGATGAGGAGATCCTGGAAGTCGTCTCCTGTGCCGATTTTGTTGCCCGACAAATCGATGAGCTTGTTCAACAGTTTCGTGGTGTATAAGCTCGCGCAGACGACAGCGACACAACCGAAAGCCACCCGGCCCCAGGCGATCGGCCCGGTGAACGTCGGCGTCGAACGCTTCGCCGCTTTCTTGGTCGGCGCGAGACTCTTGGCCGGCGCGTCGATGATCGGTTTCCAGATCACGGACCCGATCACCCCGCCGAGGAGCGCGGCGCAGGACTGGAATACGGGCTGAGTGAAGAAGCCGAGGGGGACGATATTCGCGGCGGGATTCTGCTTCAACAGGGCGCTGGCGACGCCGTTCCAGACGCCCACCATCAGCCCGACGAAGAAGCCGTAGCGCTGGCCGCTGCCGGAGAAGATTCCGCCGACGAAGACGGCGAACAGCTGGACGCTGAACAAGAGGAATACGTTTCGCGAATCGGCCCAGAGGTCTCCCTCCCCCTCGTGAAAGGCGAGCAAGACGCCGGTCAACAGGTGGCGCGACGCATAGAACAGGCCCTGGGCGAGGACCAGTCCGATCAACAGCCGGCCGAAGACCGTTTGTTGCCAGCGGGGTCCGTGGCCGAAAGGGGAGGCAGTCTCGGCGACGACGACAGGGGAGGGCGCGCCACAGCGTGGGCACGGCCGGCCCGGCTCGAAATGATTACTACAACGAGAACAAACGACAGGCATGGCGGACACCTGCTCCTCGGGTTCGATGTTGTCGATGGCCCTTGAACCATAGGTCATTTTTTCGGCCCCGGCGCGAAATCGCCGAGCCGAGTGCCACGAAATCGCCATCGCGAGGAATCTCTCCCATGTCCCGCGCCTTCCTCCTGGCCATCGATCAGGGAACGACCAGCACCCGCGCCGTCGTCCACGACGACTCGGGAACGCCCATCGGCAGTGCCGCGATCGAACTGAAAGCACATTACCCCGCTCCCGGTTGGGTCGAACACGACGCCGAGGATATCTGGCGGGCCGTCCGCGCCGTCGTGCCGCAGGCGCTCGAGGCCGCCGGCATCCACGGGCGCGATCTGTCCGCGATCGGCGTGACGAATCAGCGCGAGACGACCGTACTCTGGGACCGGGCGGACCACACCCCCGTCGGGCACGCGATCGTCTGGCAAGATCGCCGAACGTCCGACTTCTGTCGCCAGCGAAAGGCCGACGAACCCTGGCTCTTCGCGCGGACGGGGCTAGTCCTCGACCCCTACTTCTCGGCCACCAAGATTCGCTGGCTCCTCGACAACGATCCGTCGGTCCGGTCGCGTGCGGAAGCGGGCCGACTCGCTTTCGGGACGATCGATTCCTTCTTAATCTGGCGACTCACGGCGGGCCGGGTCCACGCCACCGACCGGACGAACGCCTCGCGCACGCTGCTGGCGAACCTGCATACGGCCCAGTGGGACGACGACCTCTGCCGATACTTCGGCGTGCCTCGCGCCCTGCTCCCCGAGATCCGCCCCAGCGTGGCCGACTTCGGCGTTACCTCCGGCCTCGACTTCCTGCCCGACGGCATCCCCATCCGGGGAGTCGCAGGCGACCAGCAATCCGCCCTGTTCGGCCAGGGCGCGTTCTCACCCGGCGAGGCGAAATGCACCTACGGCACCGGGGCGTTCTTCCTCCAACACATCGGCGACGTGCCGACCCTGTCGCGCCATCGTCTCCTGACGACGGTAGCCGCCAGCGGGGCCGGCGCTCCCCAGTACGCCCTCGAAGGCGCGGTATTCATCGCCGGCGCGGCCGTCCAGTGGCTCCGCGACGGGCTGCGCCTGTTCTCGGAAGCCCCGGCCATCGAAGCGCTCGCGGGCCAGTCCGACCCCGAAGAGCCGGTCGTCTTCGTGCCGGGGTTCGTCGGCCTGGGCGCGCCGCACTGGGTGCCGGAGGCGCGAGGCGTACTGTTCGGCCTGACGCGCGGCACGTCGGCCGCCGACATCAGCCGGGCGACGCTCGAGGGCGTCGCGTTCCAGGTCGGCGACCTGCTCGACGCCGCCGCGAAGGACGCGGGCACCCGCCTGCACGCCCTCCGTGTCGATGGCGGCATGGCGCGTAACGCCTGGTTCCTCCAGTGCCAGGCCGATGTCCTCGGCCTGCCCGTCGTCCAGGCCGCCACAAACGAGGCCACGGCCCTCGGCGCGGCGTACCTCGCCGGGCTTGGCGTGGGCCTCTGGTCGGATGTCGAAGAGTTGCGGCAGCTCGGCAAGGCGGGGCGGACGTTCACGCCCCGATGGGACGAGGCGACGCGCGCGAAGCGGGGCGAGCAGTGGCAAAGGGCGGTGCGGGCGTTGATCGGGTACTATCGGGGGTGAGGGGGATGTTTCGAAGGCTCTTCCCCAGAAATCGCTCGCCAATAACTGGATACGGTCATGTCCCCGCATTGGCCCGGATAAACCTGGATCAATCGCCTCCACGCATCGACCTCCTGGTCGTCGATCATGACGTGCGGTTTCGGCAAAAACGCCACGAAGCACTCCAGGATACCCAATTCCCCCGCAACGAGCCGCGCATAGTCAGCCCCGCCTGAACTCCAGCAATAGAGGACCGCACCATCAGCGGCCAAGGCATTGACGTGTTCCGCCATACCGCTGACAGGTATCCTCTTCGTGCCGACGGTTCGGACGAGAGTGTCATCCACGTCAATGTAGATGACCAAGGGCGGTTCGATTTCGTTGCGCATTAGCGATCGGCCCTACTCGTGGATAACCGAGTCGAAGCTCAGCGGCCCGTCGAACCCGTTCGACTACTGCGTCTCTTCCCTCGCCACCAACCACGTCCTCAACGATTTCTGACACTCCGCAGATGACTTGCCCGCCAGCAAGCGCCAGGCGTTGCGCTCTTCCGGCGTTCCAGCAAAGCGGCGAGGAACCCAGGCCAGCGGCGCGGAAATCGTCTGGGCGTCGGAGAGATCGACTGTCAGGGCATCACGGCGGATACGGCCCGGAGTAGGACTTGGAGACGGCGGTGCATTTCCCCTCGGCGTCGAAGGCCACCGTACCCCTGAACAAGCTTTTGCCCTTGTAGAGGCAGGACCAGCCCTTGTCGGATTTGGTGACGGCGAGGTCTTTGGGGTCCACGACG
The DNA here is from genome assembly GCA_025356615.1 of Planctomycetia bacterium. Classification (GTDB taxonomy): domain Bacteria; phylum Planctomycetota; class Planctomycetia; order Gemmatales; family Gemmataceae; genus JANXSH01. Next base: position 8,310 of record JANXSH010000542.1, read on the forward strand.
GTCTGCGCGACGTGGTCGCAGCCGTGCAGCGACAGGATCGCCGCCGCAGCCGTGCGGGCGTCCTCGTCGCCGGCGACCTTCATCAGGCCGCCGTCGTAGTCTTTGGGTTTCAGCAGTGGCACGACCCGCCCCTTCTCGTCGATGCGGACCGCGAGCGAGACGTGGTTGGTACGGATGTCCTCGACCCGGCGGCGGTACGCCTCCTGAATGGACTCGATGTTGGCCCCCGGCGGCAGCGGTGGGCTGGAGTGGACGAAGTAGAGCCGCCGGTCGCCGTAGGCAGTGCGGAGGGCCGGAGAGTCCAGCCGGGTCGGCCCCGCCTGCCACTTCTTGCCGGGGTGTTCCTTCTTTAGGTACGCCCGGAAGGCTTCCAGACCGGCCTTGGTTCGTGCGGCCTCGTCGTCCGCCGCATGGGCGGCGAGAACAGGCAGCAGGGTAACGGCCAACAAGAGGGCGAGCGTCTGCTTCTGACTGAACATGGTGTCTTCCGTCGAGGTCAAGGGACTTCTACCTCTGGAGACGAGGGCCGGGCTTCTGCGGATTGCCTCGGGCGGGCCGGCAATCACATTCCACCATCGACGCACACATCGGATGGGAGATAGTCGGGTCGCATATCCCAGCCCTTTGCCCGGACGATCTCGTCGGCAGCAACTTCGGGGTCGGAAGCATGGAGTTGCGGGGCGTAATCGACTCGAATGCCTCCGGGGCGGTACTCGACTGTGACCTCGAGCGGGAACCGAAGCGGAAGCGTAAGCCCTACCTCATTCAGGCTGATGCTGCTGTATACTTCACGCGGGTAGAACTGGCACGTCGTCGAACAGCTGGAACTTCAGGCTCAGGAGAAAGTCCATCTGACCCTTGTGCTTCGTGTGCAGCCCGCCCAGACAATCGTCGATCGCCTTTCGCCGCCGAATGGTCGCAGGGCTATCCCTCTCTTATACTTCCATTCGACACTCTCGATCGCCACGACGGATCGCGCTACTCTCGAGGTTGTAATATCGGAGGGGAGCGATGGGTGACGGGGTACATGAGCGAACTCACTTCGAAAGAGCCCAGGAGAGCGATTCCGGGGAGAAGCACCTGGACACATCGAGTTTCCGAATCGACTCGAAGGCCCTGCGGATGTGGGACATCCAACTGCTTTTCCTCCCCGTCTGCGTCCTGCTGCTCGCCGCGATGGCGGCGGCGGGTACGGCCTGGGAACAATACAAGTTGCTCGGAAAGACGAAGCCCGAGCCTGCACGCTTATCGATTCGTGAGCTGTCGCAAAATGGCCCCCCTCCCGACAACGCCTTCATCGAGCTTACCGACTTCACCCCCGGGAAGTGGTATGCCCACTCCGGGACCTACGCCTGGGTGCCGTATTTCGCCACCGAAAGGGACGCGTCCGGGCGAACGCCCGTGGTGGTCGTGGAGGCTATCTCGTCGAAGGAATGGGTCGTCGCCCGCCTCATGAAAGACCCCTCGCCCCGGGGGATCTTCCAACAACGCGGCACCCCGCCGGCGTGCGAAAAGTCTTTGAAATCGCTGTACCCTGAGGTCGATTTTGGCTCGACCTGCTTTCTGCACCAAACGATCACCGGTGTCCCTACGAGGAAGGATCAGTACGTCGCACTCGCGGTCCTGACGGCCTCTCTCGGATCGGCCGCCTGGTTGGTATGGTTGTACTTCCGGTGGAGACGTCGGCGATTGCGGGATTTCGTCTCACTCCAATGGGCGGGACAAGGCTGGCGGCCGGGGGCCGCCGACGGCCCGCCCACTCCTGAGTCTGCCGGCTCCATCAAGCCCGGTGGTGAGTCGCCGCCTTCGGCTTCCTGAACGCACCGAACGACGGGGAATAGCCTATAAAGAAGGCCGGCGTCAGTCGGCAGCCCTGCCAGATTCACCCGCGACGAGTATACTTCATGCTTCGCGATTCGCCAACATTCCGAGGTGGTCGCACTCACGGGATGCAGATTCATCGATCATCTCACTTCCCCGACACCATCGGCTCGAACAGCCGATTCTTCCTCTCCCCCGCGTCTTCCGGGAGTCGATACTTACTACCCCCAACGTAGTGATTCATGTACCCGCGTAGGTCGTCGTGCTTGTCCAGCAGGTCGTATCCCGCTGTGACCATCTCAGCCAGCGCGCGGTCTCGGCTCCAGCCTTCGCACTCCATGCGGTAGACGGCGACGTAGGCCCCGGTGCGATGCGCACCTCGGTAACAATGGACGAGGACCGGGTGATTCTTCGGTTCGGTCATCACGCCGAGGAAGCGCGCCAGGTTCGTGTCGATCGGGGCCGTCCCCGGAACACCGTCCCACGACAGCGGTTCGATGCGGACGAAGTGGATGCCGTGCTCCGCGCAATACTTCTCCTCGGCCTGGTCGGCGGAGCGGTCCGCGTCGCGCAGGCTGATGACGGTTCGGATGCCGAGATCCTTGACGGCCGTACCGAGGCCCGATGTCGGCAACTGGGCGGAGCGGTAGAGGACGCCCTCTCGGACGACGCGGAGGTGTCGGCCCGCCATTCGCTCGCGGTGGGCGAACAGGAGGGGAACGCCGATGGCGAGGAGGACGAGGCCGACGGCGACGAACGTTCCAAAACGCTTCATGAGACCTGGCCTCTACTCCGGGCGATGCGACGCCAGCCGGGTGGCCGGACCGTATCTCCGTCATACCCCAGCCGGTCTTGGAGGAAAAGGGCGAAAATCAACCGGGAAGCGCCCACAGGCGGATCACCTGGTCGAACCCCGCCGACGCCGCGACCGCCCCCGAGGGACTGACCGCGACGGCCCCCACCGCCCCGGCGTGGCCCTGCCCCGCCGCGAGTTCGGCCCCGCTCAGGGCGTCCCAGAGGCGGATCGTCTGGTCGTGGCCGGCCGTCAGGATCCGGCTCAGGCCCACGGGCGTCAAGGCCGCGACCATCTGCTTGTGCCCACCGAATCGCCTCTGCTCGCGGCCCGTGGCGACCTCCCACAGTCGGGCGGTCGTGTCGAAGTGCGCGGAGTAGACGCCCAGTCCGTCGGGGGTCAGAGCTAGCGCCAGGGCCGGGCCGCGCGGCGTGCCGAAGGCGCGCACTTCCTTGCCGTTGCTCGTCTCCCAGAGGCGGAGCGTCCCGTCACGCGAACACGACAGGGCGATTCGCCCATCGGGGGAGAGGGCCACGCCGGTGACTTCGGCGCGGTGCGGGCCGAAGCGCTGGATCTCGCTCGCCCGCCCCAGATCCCACAGCCGGACCGTGCGATCGACGCTGCCGGTGAGCATACGCTTGCCATCGGCCGTCAGCGCCACGCAGCGGACGGCATCGCTATGTCCCGACAGGCGAAGAACCTCACGGCCCGCCGGGTCGTATCCGCGCACGGTCACGCCCTGCCCCGCGAACAGGTGCCCCGTAGCGGATGCGAGCGTCAGGCAGCCGACGGAGTGTTTGCCGTCGCCGAGACGGGCTTTTTCTTTTCTGGCCGCGAGATCCCAGACGCGAATGGTGCGATCGGCACCGCCGCTGACGAGCGTCTTGTCGTCGAGGAAGACGAGCGCCGTGATGATGCCGGCGTGCCCGGTCAAGGTGGCCGTCGGCGTCAGGGTCGTGGGCTGATGCCAGTCGGGGAGCGTGCCGGTACGGAGGACCGTTTCCAGCACACCAACGAGGTCGCCGGGCGAGGGGTAACGGTCGTCGGGGTGCTTGGCCATCAGGCGGCGTACGATGGTCGCCACCGCCGAGGGGATCTCCTGGCGGACCTGGTTGACCGGGACCGGCATCTGGTAGCGCTGTTTGTCGAGCTTCTGGATGAGACTCCCGCCGGGGAACGGCACCTGTCCCGTGAGGAGGAAATAGAACGTGCAGCCCAGCGCGTAGAGGTCGGCCCTGCCGTCCACCGTGCGGGCGTCTTCGAGCTGCTCCGGCGCGATGTAGTCCGGCGTGCCGATCACGCTGCCGTCGCGCGTGAGGGTCGTCAGTGCGAGATCCTGGCTACTCAGCGGCGTGAGGCGAGCGACCCCCAGGTCGAGAACCTTGATTACGGGCCGGGGCGGCAAGGGCAGGCCGGTCGGGGCGATGACCATGAGGTTGGCTGGCTTGATGTCTCGGTGGACGAGACCTTGATCGTGGGCGTGTTGGAGTCCCTGGGCCGTCTGGCGGATGAAGTCGCACGCCATGCCGAGCGGTAACGGCCCCTGTTTCTCGACGAGCTGCTGGAGCGTCAAGCCGGGGACGTATTCCATCGCGAGGAAGAGCGGGTCGCCGTCGATGCCGACCTCGTTGAGTCGCACCACTCCCGGATGCTGCACGCGCGCCGCGGCGAGCGCCTCGCGGCGGAATCGACTCACGAGGTCGCCGCCCCCCAGGCGTTCCTTGCGAATGACCTTGAGCGCGACGATTTCCCCGGTCGATTCCTGACGCGCCTTGTAGACGACGCCCATGCCCCCTCGGCCGATCTCCTCGATCAGTGTGTATCCGGTGAGGCTCGGCAGACGAGCATCGACGCCCCCCAGCGAGAGCGAGGGACGCAAGTCGGGCAACGTGGGCGGCGTGAGCAACGAACGTTCGACCGCGCCGCAGACGGGGCACGGCACCGCTGCTTCAGGGTCTTCTCCCTGAACTTCGTGTCCGTTGATGCAGCGCACCAGCGTGGTCATGGTCGGAATCCTTCGGCGAATCGTCGGCGGAATGCTGTAT
>JANXSH010000545.1 GCA_025356615.1 Planctomycetia bacterium
TCCCCCGCCGGGATGTACGCCAGTTTCATCCCAATGGAGTTCGTCACCGTCGCCACGCATGGCTCGATCCCGGCGGCGAGAAGTTCCATCTGGCGGTCCTCGCGCCTGGAACTGTCCGCGCTGTTCCCTTCGAGCCGCAGGAGTCGGGTCAGGCGGACCAGTTCGGCGCGCTCCGCCTCACCATTCTCCTCGAGCCAGTCGGCGACCGCGAGCCAGGCGAGGTCGTCGGCAGGGTCCATCGCGAGGAAGGGGGGCGGCAGCACGAGAGGACTCCAGTTGATCTATCAGCTATCAGCTTTCAGCCAGGCATGGGGGGGGTTATCTTTCACATGGTATTCGAGATGCCCGATGGTTGTCAACAATCGGGACTTGCGTGGTCCTTTTGGGCCGGGCTTGTCTCGATAGGTCGCTCGGGGTAATATCGGGCATCAGCGTAGTCCGGGGGATCTGTGCCAATCGATGACCCCCATGACGGAGTCACGCAACATCAGGAGGAAACGTCCATGCAGCTCACCCGCACGATCAGTCTCCGGTTCGCCGGCGTCGGCTTCCTCGGCTCCTTACTCCTCCTGTGGTGTTCCCTGGGGGGTTGCTGCTCGGTCGATCGCCCGGATGGCACCGGATTCATCCCCACGGGGGAGAATGGCGGCGGCTCCGCCGATCTCAAGGATACCGACATCGACCTCGAGAGTCGAACCCTCCCAACCATTCCCGCCGGCACGGTCATCGGCAAGGCAGCGCCCGAGGGCTGGACCCACCTCATCCTATTCGCCACCCCCACGCTGACCAAGGAGGCCCTGGCCGAGGCACCGAGGACGGCAGCGGAATACGCCCGGATGTTCAAGTTCACGCTCCTCGCTCGGACGAAGAAGGTCGGAACGACCTATCGACTCGACACACTCGCCCGAGGGTTCGCCGTCAACCTCGCCGGCAAGGAAACGGTCATCAACTCGAAGAAGACGATGGGGGCGCGGATGGGGTTGTTCGGCAACAAGATCCTGACCGAGAACGAGAAGCATTTCGAGGCCGACGTTCGACAGGTCGCCCGGACCACGACGATGGTGATGTTCGACGCCCAGGCGGTAATGCGACAGGGGACGGAGCATGTGAAAATGGTCAACCGCCACGCCATCCTCGTGGACCCCACGACGGGCAAGGTCAGCACGTTCGTCTGGCTACTCTCGAAGTCGAGCGACTCCTACGACTTCGCCGATAAGGCCATGCAGCTACTCCCCGAGAATATGCGCGAGGCTCGCATGCTCAGCGTCGATCGCAATAAGTTCGTGCTGGGCATCCCGTCCCCCGATGCGTTCGCCCTGTGGCGCATCCCCCAAGGTAAAACCATCGCCTACAGCGAGGATCTGAAGAAAGTCGCCGCTTCGAAGGAACTCAAACGCGAAGACATCGTTACAATGGAGAAAGCTCTCCTCGCCGCCGCGTCCGCCGCCGAAAAGAAGTGAGAGAAGGTGATCCGCAAATTGCGAAGCCCGACGCGCTAGCGAGGGGCGGGTTAGCCTTCCTACGGGCGCAGTCACTCCCCTCGCTAGCGCGTCGGGCTTCGTCGTCCCCCCGATCTGCCAGTCCGAACCGTGCGCAGTATATCAGTCGTGTCCCCCTGTGAGGCCATCCGTCATGCTGCCCCTCGTGTTGACTGCCGTCCTCTTCGCCGAGACTCCCACGAAGCCGATGCTCGACGACCTCCTCGAAACGGGGGTCGCCGTGCCGGGTGGGCCGAAGGTGAAGTTGCCCAAACCGATCGCCAAGGCGGAGCCGACTGCGGAGGATCGGAAGAAGATCGCGGCCTGGATCAGGAACGAGGTGAACAATGATGTGTTCCTCCAGGACGATCGGGCACGCTTCTATTACAAGAGTAAGTCGGTCGAAGGCAAGCAACCCTATCACATCGTCACGGTCGCCTTCATCGCCCACGGCACCCTGGCACGCCTCGAAAAGGAGAAACTCCTCGAGGGATTGCTCGGCTCGAAAGAGGGCAAGGGGAAGAAGCCGAACGACCTCACGGACGACGATCTGAAGGTGCATAAGATCGTTCGCGTCCCGAAGAAAGTGGCTGCGGAACGATACAGCGTCATCGACGCGAATCTCGCCGACGAAGTGCGGATCACGGGGGTGATGCGCAACCAGACCTGGAAGGGCAAGGGCCAAATCACGTCCGCGAGCATCCTCGATGACCGCTGGTCGAAGGACAAGGACAATCCGAACTCGTCGCGCAAGATCACCCTCATCAAGGGGGTTGCCGGCGAGACGGAGGCCAAGCCCTACTCCGGCTTCGGCGGCTACGCCCGCGTCACGGAGTTGGGCGCGCCCCACGAGGGGGCGCTGTTCATCGAGATGGTTTTCATCTACCATGAACCGAAGGAGTGGTTCAACGGCAGGGCGCTCCTCGTGCCGAAGCTGAGGATCGGCATCGAGGACAACATCGTCATCTTCCGCCGGTCCTTGCGAACGGTCCCGAAGCCCAAGCCTTGAGGTCGTTATGCCATCGGAAAGCGATCGGCTGCTCATCTCCCAGATTCGTCAGGGCGACCCCCGCGCCTGGGAGACGCTCATCTCGCGCTACGAAGGCAGGCTATTGGCCTTCGTGTCGCGGCGGTTGCGCGACCGGAGCGCCAGCGAGGACGTGGTCCAGGAGACGTTCGTCGGCTTCCTCAACAGTCTGCCCAACTTCGACGACCGCCGCGAACTCCAGACGTACCTCTTCACGATCGCCTCGCACAAGCTCACCGACCACCTCCGCAAGGTAGGCCGGCACCCGCTCAAGTCGGCCTCCGACGGCACGGAGGAGTACCTCGAGCAACTCTTCGACCACAACCCGACCGCCTCGAGCTGCGCCCGCAACGACGAGCGCCTGGACATCGAACGCGCCGCGTTGATGCGCTGCCTCGGGCAGATCCTTCGCGCCTGGCGCGACAAGGGCGATTACACCCGCCTAAAGGTCATGGAACTGCTCTGGGTCAAGGGCTGGGCCAACCGCGATGTCGCCTCCTTCCTCGTCATCACCGAACAGCAGGTCGCCAACTACCGCTTCGCGTCGGTCAAGAAACTCACCGAACTCATCCGCTCCGCTGGGCTGTCCGCCGACGTTTTCCCCGAGTTGCAAGCGCAGGAATCGTAAGTTCAGCGCCACTTCAGATCGCAAGAATTAGCCACAGATGAACACAGATGAACACAGATAAGAGAATTGAATGAATCCATTGCATTAACTGTGTTCATCTGTGTTCATCTGTGGCTAATTCTTGATTCAGCGCCGACGACTCCACGTCGCCAGCGCGTAGCGATCGCGGACCAGTTGGGCGACTCGATCGGTCGGCCACGCCACCGTTTCTGTCATCGGCTCCCAGGCTCGCCTCAGAGCCGCGACCAGTTCGGCGCGGGGGAGGTCGAGGTTGCCGATGAACGAATCGTGGTCGCGGATGCCGCGATAATCCGGTCGGCGCGGCGGCTCGCGGAGGAAGCGCGAGACCCGCGCGAGGTCGAAGTCGTAGAGGATCGTACCGTGATGCAAGAGGTGGTAGCGCTTTCGCTGTTGGGCGTTGCCGCTGAACTTCTTCCCATCGAGAGCAAGGTCGCAGATGCCGGCGAGTGCGATGCCCGGCATCGGTAGGGCGTCGATCACCCGGCGGAGGATGTAGGCATACGACCCGTGCAGATCCTCGAGGATGGGGTCGCGCGCGAAGGCGAGGACGACGCTGAAGCACAGACAGCCCGCGCCGAGCAACACCGTACCACCGCCGGACGACCGCCGCAGGATCGGCACGCCGTCGGCACCGCATTCGTCGTCGTCCACGTCCTCGGCGAGCTTCCCACCACTGCCCAGAACGACGGCGAAGCGAGGCCACTCCCAGAGCCGGAGGACTTCACCACCGATGCCGTCCTCGGCGTCGAGAAGCAGCGCCTCGTCGAGGGCGAGGTTCTCCTCAGGCGAAGACAACGTGAGGTCGAGGAAGTGCATATCAACCCGATCCGGTCCCCCTCGCCCCTGTACTCGGAGGAGAGGGGTTAGGGGTGAGGGGTTCTTCAGTCGCTCCGACCCCCTCACCCCCAACCCCTCTCCCCCTGAGTACAGAGGGAGAAGGGAGCATGAGTTCAGTCGGCGCGCGAAGGTGGTCGATGAGCAACAGCGCAAGCCCCAGCGCGAGGCAGCCAGCACCACCGAGGCGTGCGACCTCGAACCAGCCTGACCATGCGCCTGCGAACCCGACCGCGAAGAGCAGCAAGGCCAGCGTTAGCAGGCGAAGTCCCCAACGAATCATCGTCACCCTCATCGGCGAATGGTCGGCCTCTGGAAATACTATGACCTCCTCGCAGGAATAGCGATATGGACAACACAGGTCATCTCGGTATCAAAATCCTGGGAAGATCCGTCGGTCTTTCCACCACCCTGACGAGGAGTGATACGATGATGAACTTCACACGCCGCGAGATGTTGCGGACGGTCGGAGCCGGCGTCGCCACGCTGAGCCTGACCTCGATGTCGGCCCTGGCCGAAGCGGACACGCCGAAGCTCTACACGCTGCCCAAGCTGCCGTATGCCACCGATGCCCTCGAGCCGAGCATCGACGAGAAGACGATGCAGATCCACCACGGCAAGCACCATCTGGCCTACATCACGACGGCCAACAACGTCCTCAAGAAGTACCCCGCCCTTCTCGCGCAGCCGGTCGATGCCCTGCTCGCCAACATCAAGTCGGTGCCGGAGGACATCCGCACGACCGTCATCAACGCAGCGGGCGGCCACTCGAACCACTCGATCTTCTGGGAGATCATGGGCCCCAAGTCCGGCAAGCCCAAGGGCGCGCTGGCGAAGGCGATCGACGCCAAGTTCGGCAGTCTCGACAAGTTCCAGAAGGAGTTCTCGACCAAGGGCGCGACCGTGTTCGGCAGCGGCTGGGCGTGGCTGGTCGTCAACGCCAAGAAGGAGTTGGAGATCGTGCAGCGGCCCAACCAGAACAGCCCGATCATGGACGGTCTCTCGCCGATCCTTGGCCTCGATGTCTGGGAACACGCCTACTTCCTGAAGTATCAAAACATGCGCCCGGCCTACATCGAAGCCTGGTGGAAGGTCGTCAACTGGGACGCCGTCGCCAAGCGCGCCGCCGCCGCGATGAAGGCATAAAGAAGCTAACCACAAAGGACACAAAGAACACGAAGGAAGACAAGAAGAGTAAATGCAGGAAGCGGCCCGGTCATTGGCCTGTCTTCTGCCTCTACTCTCTTCTTGTCTCCCTTCGTGTTCTTTGTGTCCTTTGTGGTGAATACTCTTCAATTTGCGCGAACCTTCCCGCCTGCGAACCTCTCTATTCTCTCTGAAGGGGAAGAAACCCCTTTCGGATGGTTCGCGAAAATGTTTGTCACACTTCGCAATCCCAGCCGTATTCATCAGTGCAGGGTCGAGTCCTGGTGTACTCGCACCGTTGACATGAGGTAACGAACCACCCTTTACCCGCACACAGGAGCCGGGGGCTGCCCGGCTCGATCGTCCTTCATCGACTTTTCCCGGAGGTCTCCCATGGCCGCTTTCTTGCTCGAATCGCTGGTGCTGCGTGGCTGCGTCCGTCAGGACGTCCCGGCCCTCGGTCTGGGCGCGGTGGCCTTCGGAGAACCGAATCCGAGGAATACCACGTCCTTCGTCACCCCGATGCCAGGGGCACGAACGCCCCCCCAAGGCGAGACCAAGCCTGATGCGGGTACAACCCCATCAGGCACTCTGCCCAGGGCCGGTCGGTCCTGCCGCTTATCGGGGAGTTCGGCCCACTCCATCGTCTCGAAACGATGGGCGTATCCGATGAGTTCCGTCGCCGTCGGCTGACCGTTCGCCCCGAGGCGAACCGAACCCTGACGCCGGGGACTCCCCCGTTACCCTACGCCATCCGCTGCGGATGCTGCGCTGGTGTGCGCCGACGTAACCACGTCGCGCGCTCGGCGATGGCTCATCCGCATGCGACCCCATGACGTTATCGGTCCCTCCTCCCGCGAGCGAGACCGGGCGACACGTCGTCGTCCGAACGTCCCTCCGGTTCGAGGCGAAAGCCGCCTTGCCCTTCCGTGCCGATCCCGTGAGCGGGGCGGGGCGCTTTCGTTCGGGGAACATCCATAAACGGAGTATTCGGATCGATGAAATAGGTGATTATGATGGTCCGAGATGAGATCACCGAGCAGGTTTTGCTCGCACAGGCCGGCGACCGGGAGGCTTACGGCCGACTCGTCGAGCAGTTCCAGCCGACGGTCTACGCCGTCGCCCTGAAGAAGATGCGCAACCAGACCGAGGCGCAGGAGCTGACCCAGGAGGTCTTCGTCCACGCCATGCGGAAGATCGCCCAGATCCGCGACGTTCGCAGCTTCCCCGGCTGGATCAAGACGATCACCAAGCGGATGGCGATCAATCGGCTGACCCGACGTGGCCCGATCCAGAAGGTCGAAGACGGCTTCCTCGACAGCACCGCAGCGGCGGGCGTCACGCCGCTCGAGAGCCTGATCCGCACGGAGCAGGCGAGCGAGCTGCACCGCGCCCTCGACCTGCTCAAGCCGGTGGACCGGGCGACGCTGCTCGCGTTCTACATCCGTGGCCGGACGCTGAAGCAGATGAGTCGAGAGTTCGAGGTGCCGATCGGCACCGTCAAGCGCCGGCTGCACGTCAGCCGCAACCGGCTCAAGGAGGTGATGGAGGGCATCGCAGGTGACGCCCTCGTCGCCGACGAGGAGTTCAGCGGGGTGTAATGGAAGACGAGTCAGGCGCGCCCGCGCCTGGCTCGTTTTTCGCTCGGATCGCCGTGACAGGTCAACTGAGAGGTTGTGAAGAAATCGGGATGTAGGTCCGGTTTCCAACCGGACAGGCAGGAAATGTCAGGTTGGAAACCGGACAGGCATCCCGATTCTTTCACAACCTCTGAGACGCTCTACCCGTCAAATGAAAGTAGACGGGATACTAGGAATCGAGCAACCACCAAGCAGAGAATCCTCCCGCCCGGCCGTCCCTCAGCGATTGGGGGTCTGGCAAATCTTTCGGGAGCGCTCTGCTTGCGGGCAGGCTTGCTGCCGTAAGTCCTTATTCTTGGTTGCGATCACCTGCCAAGAATAAGGAGTTTCGGCAGCTCTCGAAAGATTTGCCATACCCGCGAGCGATTGGAATCCGTCCGGTTCGTCTGTTAGAACCTCATGGTTCAAACGTCGAAAGGAGTAGCTTTCTGTCGGACAGACGGATACAACTACCCCGCGCGGTGCCGTAAAGCGTTCCCGCGCAAGGATTCTGACCATGCGTAAACGCCAATTCGCTGCCCTCCTTGTCATAGGAACCTTCGTCCTGTTCCTCGGTCGGGTTCCGTCTAAATCTCTCCAGCAATTGGCTGAAAAGCCTCGATCCCTCAACACACCGCCCACGGATCCCGAAAAAGCACATGAGGAGCCGAAACGGGACGGTGGCATTCCGCAGTCGAAGCTCGAACCCGCAAACGTCGCTCCTGCCTCTGTTGCCCCCCTCCCGAAGGAGCATGCGCCGTTGCTCAGGGAACGGGATAATGATAGGCACGGCAAGAGCGCCCTCTCCAAGCTCCTGCGAGACCTGAAAGGCCCGAACGAGCTGAAACTCGCGAATGGCCGGGCGGACTACAAAGGCGAGGTCGCTGAGAGGGAGGAGCCGTACCAGGACAAGAAAGCGTACACGGCTCTGACCGTCAGGCTGGAGGCGGGAAAGTCCTACCAGATCGATCACACGAGCAGAGTATTCCAGGCCTTCCTGTACCTCGAAGGCCCCGACGGCAATCGCCTGAAAGAACACAGCAGCCCCACCATCGGCGGCAACTCGCGCATCGCTTACCGGGCGGAGCGGTCGGGTGTCTACCGCGTCATCGCGACGAGTCTGGGCGGCTTCCGGTCCGGGCCTTTCGCCTGCTCGGTCTCCGTCGAGATTCCCGCCTACGGCCTGCCCAAGGCGCTGGCGGTGTTGTTCAGGGAACTGGACGAGGACGGAGACGGCCAGATCGGCCTCTACGAGTGGAAGGGGAGCGCCGCCGAATTCCGCGAGTACGACCTGAACGGGGACGGCTTTATCACCCCCGACGAACTCCTGCGCTATTTGAAAAAGGAAAGGTGAGTCGAATGAGCGCGCTGGGGGCAGACGCCGGACGCATTGGGCCGTCACTGCGTACCCCCGGCGGGACTCGTACACGCGACCAGGCAGCGGCTCGAAAACTGACCGTCACGGATTTTGGGTCGGGGCATCGAGGTATCGGTGTCGAACTTTCGACACCGATGACGGAAGACATTGGGAATCAAGGAGTCAACCGCGCCGAAAGTTCGGCGCTCCGGAAACTGGCCAGTCGAGGCCACCGGGCATCAGGGACTCGTCGCTTGCCCGAAGGCCTTGTTTTCCAGGCTCTATCCACCGCCCACCCCAAAATCCGTGACGGTCAGCGTTTCAGGCGGCGGGTTTGACCCCGACGTAGAGCGTGGCGACCCCAAACGTCAGCGAGTGCCAGCGCACCTCCGTGAGGCCAGCTTGCTCCATCTTCGCGCCGAGGGCGGCCCCGTCGGGAAATTCCATGACGCTCGCGGGCAGGTAGTCATACGCCTTGTTCCGGCTGCGCGAGACGAGCTGGCCGACGAGCGGTAGGACGAAGCGGAAGTAGAAGCGATAGAGCGGGCCGAAGAACCAGCCGCGTGGGCGCGAGAACTCGAGGATGGCGACCCGGCCACCAGGCCGGACGACGCGGGCCATCTCGGCGAGGCCGCGATCGGTGTCGGTGACGTTTCGGAGGCCGAATGCGACCGTCACGAGCTGGAACGAGTCGTCTGGGAAAGGGAGATTTTGCGTGTCGGCCTCGACGTAGCGGATGCGCTCGGTCGCCCGGCGTTTCAGGGTCTTGCTCTGCGCGGGCAGGAGCATCGGCAGGCAGAAGTCGGAGCCGAAGATCGGCACCCGATGCTTCGCCGCGCTGTCGTAGGCCAGGGCCAGATCGCCCGTACCGGTGCAGACATCGAGGATCGGGGCATCGCCCACCAGGGGCGGGACGATGCGGGTCGTCCGCCAGCGCCAGTAGCGATCGACGTTGAGGCTCAGGACGTGGTTGAGCAAGTCGTAGCGCGGCGCGATGTCGCCGAACATCGTGCGGATCTGACTTTCACGTTTATCGATTGGGGGGGCTGTCACGTCGGGATCCTCGGGTTCCACCTGGGGCGGCGGTTGCGGCCCGCCAGCCTCTCCCCTAGTATAGAGGGGACCATCGACCGGCGGCCAAACTGCTCTCGAGATCGTTTCATGGTGCATGATAAACGCCCTGGGTCGCCTTTGAATATCCTCGTCGTCGCCTCGGAAGTGGTCGGCTTCGCGAAGACGGGCGGCCTCGCCGATGTCGCGGGGTCACTGCCGACGGCACTGGCCCGGCGCGGACACCGCTGCGCGGTCATCCTACCCCTGCATCACAGCGCTCGCAAGGCATCGGTGACGCCGACCGAACACACCTTCACGGTGCCGATCGGTGATCGGAGAGTGGCCGGTCGGCTCTGGCGCTCCTCGCTCCCCGGCGATGTTCCGGTCTACCTCATCGAACAGGACGACTATTTCGACCGCGACGATCCGACGGTAGCGCGGGGCATCTACCAGTTCATGGCGTCCGATGGCACGCGCAAGGACTACCTCGATAACTGCGAACGCTTCGTCTTCTTTAACCGCGCCGTGCTGGAAGTCATGCCCTACCTCGACTCCTGGCCGGATGTCCTGCACACGAACGACTGGCAGACGGGACTGCTCCCGGTGTACCTGCGCGAGCAATACGACGTTCGGAGCGACGGCTCCGCGCCTTATGACCGCGTGCGGACGCTGATGACGATCCACAACATGGCCTTCCAGGGCGCGTTCTGGCACCTCGACATGCCGCTCGCCGGACTCGACTGGAAGCTCTTCGTGCCGGAGAAGGTCGAGTTCCACAACCATCTCAACTTCCTCAAGGCGGGCATCGTCTACGCCGACCGGGTCAACACCGTCAGCCCGACCTACGCCCAGGAGATCCAAACGCCCTACTACGGCTGCGGCCTCCAGGGCGTTCTCTACGCGAATCGGCAGCGGCTATCGGGCATCGTCAACGGGGTAGACTACACGGCGTGGGATCCGCGCGTCGATACCCACATCGCCGCGAAGTATGGCCCCGACGACCTCGCGGGGAAGCGCGAGTGCAAACGCGCGCTCCAGGCCGAGTTGGGCCTCGCGGAGGATCCGGCCGCACCGCTGTTCGGCATCGTTGCCCGGCTCACGGACCAGAAGGGCGTCGATCTGATCGGGGCGGTCGCGCCGGGGCTGCTGGAGCGCGGCGTCCAGATCGCCATCCTCGGCGAGGGGGACCGTAAGTATCACCAACTGTTCACGGTCCTGGCTCAACGTCACCCCGGCCGGCTGGGGCTGAAACTGGGCTTCATCGAGCCGCTGGCGCACCGCATCGAGGCGGGGGCGGACATCTTCCTGATGCCGTCGGCCTACGAGCCGTCGGGGCTGAACCAACTCTACAGCCTGCGCTACGGGACGCCGCCGGTGGTACGGGCGACGGGCGGCCTCGCGGACACAGTGGTCGATGCAACGCCCGCGTCGATGGCCGACGGCACGGCGACGGGGTTCCGCTTCGCGGCCTACAGCGCCGCCGCCCTGTGGCAGACCGCCCTCCGGGCCGAGGCGATGTACCGCGACGATCCGACGGCGTGGCAACAACTGATGCGCAACGGCATGACGCGCGACTGGTCTTGGGACCGCAGCGCGGCGGAGTACGAAGCGCTGTATCGAGCGCTGGGGACGTGATGCGGATCACGGCAAGCGCGGCTCGCACACGACGCGGAAGCCGGTGTGGTTGTTGAGCGAAGCCTTGACGAGTGGCTCGCGCCCGGCGGATCGCAGGTTTAGGCCGCGTTCGTCCCATGAACCGCCACGGATGACGCGAGAGTCGGTCTTCGGGGAATACTTGTCGTCGCACCACTCCCAGACGTTGCCGTGCATGTCGTGAAGGCCCCAGGCGTTCGGCTTGTAGCTGCCTACCGGGGCAGTCCGCCCGAGATACGGCCCCTTGTCCGCCCCGTTGTAGGGGTAGGTGCCGTCGAAGTTCGCCTGCTTGCTCGACAGGGTGTCGCCGTAGTGTGTGGCCGACTTCGTGCCGGCGCGGCAGGCGTATTCCCACTCGGCCTCGGTGGGGAGGCGGTAGACGCGGCCCTTCTCCTTCGCCAGCGCGGTTAGCTTGTCGCAGAACTCCTTCGCCTGGAGACAGGTCACATTCTCTACGGGGAACTTGCTCGTGTCCTTCCCCACCTGAGCCTTGATTTTGGCCAAGGGGGTGAAGTAACTCGGGTTCTCTCCCATGACCTTCAGATATTCTTCCTGAGTCACCTCGTAGACGCCCATGTAGAATGCCTTCGGGATTGTCACCGATCGCTGTTCCTCGTCTTTATCGTGGTCCTTCTCGTCCTTGGGCGACCCCATCGTGAACTCCCCTTTTTGGATGAGGGCCAGCTTCATGCCGATGGAGTTGGTGATCTCCTTGCCCTTGTCCGGCGCGAGCTTGGTGATCGGTTCGTCGGGTGTCTTGCCGTCGAAGCGAATCAGGGGGAGCGCGCCGACGATGTTGCCGAAACTGTGCGGAACCTGCCTGGCACCGCTGCCGATGAGCTTTTGCATGTACTCGTCGGTGATCTCCGCCTCGATGTAGGAAAGCAGGCTGGTCCAGGTGATCTCGTTCTTAGTATTCTTCGCCTTACCCTTGAGGCCTTCGAGGACGTGGTAGAAGAACACCCCGTGGCCCTTGGCGAGGCGATCGGTCTCCCACGATTTCTGGCCGGACCGGCAACTCAACAAGACGCCCAGCCCTTCGGGAACCTGTCGGTCCTTGGGGAAGTAGAAACTCCGCGCGGCTCCCCTGGCGTCGAACTCGTTGCGGCACGCATCGACGAGGACGATCTTTTGTGGGGAATCGTTACCGCCCGCCCTGATGAACACTTCCTTTTCGAGGAGGATTAGCTTGTCGTGCTTGCCGGTACTGTAACTGACGTTCTCCAGATTTGCGTCCGTCGGGCAGAAATAGTGGTAAGTCTTGTCGGGACCTTCCTTGTCGGGGTCAGAGACACTCAACTCGACGCCGTGGCCGCTAAAGCCGACCAGAATCAGGTCGTGGCGCTTCGCGTCCCGATTGAGTTTCGCAAGCGCCTCGCGAATGTTTTTCGCAGTCGGCAGGTCGCCGGGATCCTTCTTCCCGCGCGACATGGTCAGGACGCGGACACTCGCAAAGCAGCCGGCTGAGGGATCGAGGAGCAACTTGGCCAATTGTTCGACATCGTTCTCGGTGTACTTCAGCGCCTTGAGGTCTTCGTGTTCGTAGGTGTTGACCCCGACGAGCAGGGCATACTTCTTCCCCTTCTTCGCCGCCTGCCCCTGACTCGAGGTCGGCAGCGCCACCAGTCCCGCCAGCAGGACGAGTGCGAGAAAACCTCCGAGTCGAAACGCCAATGAGCATCGCATGGGCGGCTCCCTATTCAACCGACGAGTGTATCTATGCAGTAGTATAAACGGACGAGGCAGGAGATAAAGGACAAATTTCTGATATCCGCCCTCGCCTATACAACCCTCGCCTCGAAGGCACACTCATGACCCGATCCACCCGCACGCTGTTGTTCCACTCCCTCATCGCCCTCGTCCTCACCCTCGTAGGCGCGGCCCTCCTCGTCGCGATCTTCCGCGCCGACCTCCACTGGTATCACTTCGTCGCTGCCTGGTTGGTCGCGGTCAACCTCACGACGTTCGGCTACTACGCCTACGACAAGTCCCAAGCGAGGGCGCAACCTCAAGGGGAGCGCATCCCAGAGGTGGTCTTGCACGGTATGGCAGTCCTCGGCGGAACGCCGGGGGCGTACCTCGGGATGGTCGTCCTGCGCCACAAAACGATCAAGCCAGCCTTTCGCCTCGTCTTCTGGATGACGGTCGTATTCCAGGTGTTGCTCGCCGCCGCCCTCGTCTATCGGATCCTGTACGGCGGTGCCTAGCAATCCGCGAATCGATCGGGTAGAATACGGCGGTTATTCTGTTTCTTGGCCGGCGCGAGCGATGCGATCATGGATATCACGGACCCACTGATGCTCGGGCAGCTAGCGATCCGAGTCGGGCTGATCGACCAGGCACAGCTCAACGAGGCGATCGACGACGCCCGCACGGAGTACGGCAAGGTCACGCCGGACATGATCCACCTCGTCCGCGTCCTCGAGCGCAAGGGCTATCTGACCAACCTCCAGACCTCGAAACTCATTAAGGGCGACACCGACGGGTACTTCCTCGGCGGCTACCGGATCCTCTACAAGATATCCTCGGGCAGCTTCGGTCGGGTCTACCGGGCCGACGACCCGCGATCGGGCCGCGTCGTCGCCGTCAAGATCCTCCGCCGGCGCTGGAGCGAGGACCAGGCGAAGATCGACGGGTTCATCCGCGAGGGCCGCGTCGGCTTGACGCTCAAGCACCCGAACATCGTCGAGATCATGGCGATCAACCAGGAGCCTTCCACCAAGCAATATTACATCGTCATGGAGTTCGTCGAGGGGGGGAACCTTCGTGAGATCCTGCAAATCCGCAAGACGCTCCAGGTGAGTGAGTCTCTCCGCATCCTCGAGGACTCCGTTAGCGGACTGGCCTACGCCTACTCGCGCGGCATCACCCACCGCGACATCAAGCTCACGAACTTGCTCATCTCCAGTCAGGGCGAGGCCAAACTCGTGGACTTCGGCCTCGCCCACATGTTCGCCTCGATGAGCCGGGAGGACGAGGTGGTGGACCGCACCGTCGATTACGCGGGCCTCGAGAAGGCGACCGGGGTGAAGTCCGGCGACGTGCGGAGCGACCTGTTCTTCCTCGGGTGCGTCTTCTTCGAGACGCTAACGAGCCGGTCGCCCCTCACGATGACGAAGGACAAGTACGCACGCATGAGCCGCCGCCGGTTCGAGGAGGCGCAGACCCTCAAGCCCGGTGATGTGAACGCACCCCCTTCGGTCTACCAGCTGTGCGAGACGATGATGTCGATCGACCCTCGGCGGCGCTACCAGACCCCCTCGCAAGTGCTAGACGCCGTCCGCGCCGCCCGGCGCGAGATGGCGGGGAGCGCGGTGGGCGTTCCGGGCAGCAAGCCTGCGGCGAAGTCGATCTTCCTCGCCGAGAGCGACGTGCGCCTCCAGGAAGCTCTGCGCGAGAAGTTCAAGGAACTCGGCTACCGCGTCTTGCTGGCGTCCGACCCGTCGCGCGCGCTCGATCGTTTCCGCCAGCAGCCTTACGAGGCGCTCATCGTGGATGTCGGCACGGTCGGCGACGATGGCCTGTACGTCTTCGAGAAGGTTCTCAACGAGGCCCGCGACAAGCAATACCTGTGTGCCGGCATCCTGATCCTCTCGGAGGAGCAGGCCTACCTGGCCGACCGTGTTACGGCCCGGCCCAACTCCGCCGTCCTGGTCCGCCCGGTGACGTTGAAGCAGTTACACCGCAAGCTACTCGAGTTGGGCGAAACGAACGGCGAGCGGGGGGGGTGAACTTACGAGTGTTCAGTGTTCAGTGTTCAGGGGACTATCAGGACAGGGCGTTGACGAGCATTACTCCCGCTTTTCGATCTTCCGCGCGGTCCCTTCGTAGCGGAACGAGATGAGTTCCTTCCCCGGAGTGGCCTCGAGTGAGTGGGGATTGCCCCACATGGTGGCGGCTGGGGGGGCCGGTTGGCGGTAGGTTACGGGCCGCGCCTGGATCGCTCGGCCCTTGTCGTCGTGCTTCACGACGAGCCAGCCCTCGGCGGTGAACTCCGTCTTCGGTTCTTTTGCGTCGAGAGAATGGCGCGTCCAGCCGGTCGGCGTATCGCCCTCGTAGTGGTACACGTCGCGCCATCGCTTCGGCGTCGTGAGACGAGCATCGACGAAGTTCGCGTGGAACACCGCCTGCACCAGTCCCGGCAAGACGACCTCGGCCAGCGCCACGGCGTTCGATTCTTCGCGCAGCGCCTTCGCGAATTCGGAGGTAGCCTTGCCTTCGACGCCGAGTCGCTCCCGCTTCTTTCGCACCGCCTGGACGCGGGGCTTGTCCATACTGCGTTTCGCGATCTCCGTCGGCGACTTCATCGCCTCGTTGAGGGCCGCGATCACGAAGGCGCGGGGGGCGGCCTTCAGAACGGGCGAGGGTGTGTCGAGCGTTTTCGCCCAGTCGGCCTCGATCTTCTTCACCTCGTCGTCGAATCGTTTCCAGACGGATTGTTGCCTCGTCGCCTCCCCTTTCGCCACGTTCGCGGCGTTCAGCGCGGATTGGACCTCTTCGGGATCTTTTTTGTCCGTCTTTGTTTTCGCGTGCTTCGCCTTCGCCTCGTCGGACGCCTTGTTCGCCGTGTTGCGTGCCTTCGCGGCTTCCTGTTGCCGTTTCCGCGCCGGGTCGCGTTTCGCCTCGATGGCACCGGCGACCTCCGCAACTCGGGTCAACTCGGCACGTTGCTCGGCGTTCAGGCCGAGAACCTTCGCAGCCGATGCGTCCTTGCCCAGTGCCGCGAGTAGCTTGACCGGGTCGGAGGTCTTCAACTCCGTGAAGCCGGTGCCGTGGGCAATCTCTGTGATCCGACCCTTCGCGTCATACGTCCGCGCCTCGGAGTCGAGCGTGAACGAGGTGACGAACGCCGGCGCGGAGTCGTGGACCCCGTTGTTCGCGAACACGCCGATATCGACGCGGTTCGACTCCATCGCCGAGCCGGGTTCGATCGGCGCGCGTGCGTGGTAGTCGATGACGATCTCCGCCTCGGTGCCGGCCTTGTCGCGCGGCATGATCTTCACCCTTTTCGGGTCGCCTCGCAGGACGACCCAGCGGAAGGTCAACGGCTTCTTGTTGACATCGACGCTGTCGCTCGCCTTCACGACCATGCGGCGTTTCTTCGCGCTGCCGCGATAGATCCGCGCGATCACTGTCGAGGTGTCCGCCAACTTCTCGGAGAGGTAAGCAGGCTCGAAGTAGTCCTTGCCGTTGACGGCCTCGTCCTCCTCGACGACACGGAGCTTGATCAGGGGCGGGATGTCATCGGCGCGAATGGCGTGGGCCTTCTTGACCATCGCGAGCGGATCGACCCAGGAACCCTCGAACACGGTCGGGTGCGCCTTACCTGTGAAATACTCATCCGCTTTCTTCAGGTGCCGATTCGTCGAGCGGAAGATCATCTGCACCGTCGGGTAGAGCAAGTCCGACTCGATGAGCTTCTTCTTGACCTCGGGCCGAAACGCCGCGAGGACGAACGGCATCGCCCGCATGAACGGCTGGTCCGACCCCGACGATCCTTGCGAGATGAGCAGGAACGGCGTGTTCGTCGGGTAGAGGTCGCCGTAACCGTCACCGACGCCATTGTGGCCGGGGTCGTGGTCCCGGTGTTCGGGATAGATGTACAGGTTGTTCTTGGCGTAGTGCGTCTGGAGGAGCTCGATCCCTTGCGGAGAGCAGTAGTACGAGCGGGGATTGCTCCCCGAGAGGTTCGGCGGGGCGCTCGTCGAGCTGTTGCCGAAGACGACGTGCGGCAAGACGCGCGGCTGGAGCGCCCAGTTGCGGCGCATCTTGAAATCGTCGGCGGAGTAGGCGACCTTGCGGAGTTGTGGGTAGGGCGAGAGGTCGAGCGGCGAATGCTCGCCGTCGCGGTTGTCGTACCAGTCGCCGACGTTGCCTGCGGCGGTGCCGGCCTTGTACCAGTCGCGCAGGAGCTTGCCCACGGCGTCATTCGCGGTGGCGATCGGCTTCTTGCGCAGGTCGGCGTCCGTTGGCTCGTCGGCGGACGCGAGTACAGCCGAAATCGACAGGATCAGGATGCACCATCGCCGAATCATCTCTACCCCCTCGTCAATTCATCGGGCGATGACGACTCTTCCGAGAGGAACGCGTGGCCAGCAATTGCGGGGGCGAATCGGATTGGAGTGGATAGCGCGGGAGACGGGACGAACAGCGGTTCAGCCGAGAGGAATTGGCTGGCGTCGTCCTCGAATTCCGCGATGATTCGCCCGCTGATAGTTACTGCGGGATTCGATTCCATGTCTCACCCCTCAATTAGTTAAGGATAGGGCTTGGCGAGCAATCACAGTGCCCGAGAAGATCAACTCTACCCAGTATAGCCCTTCATCTGGGAAGGTACAATTCCTGATGCGGAACAGAAAGCCAATCGCCTCTCCAGGGTCTCCACCGAACTTTGGAAGATGACTCTTCCGGTACCCGCTCGAACGATCCGGTACGACATCTCATCCATCCCTTGACATCCTGTCAGGATTACCAGGACACAGAGGAGAGGTCGGACAAGAGGGAATGACGGCGTGGTAGTCGATCGGATATGCGAGATCAGGCCAAAAACATTCACACGCAAGAGATTATGCGGATCGGTCTGCACGTCGTCACAAAGGATGAGATATCTGACCTCTGGTTCCACGTTGACATCCTCGCGCTTGGCTCGGGAGACAGCCTTTTGGGTAGCCTATTTGCCGTGGACTGGTTGTCCAGCCCATCTTTCGAGCAGCGCGAGGCCCATCGGGGCACAGTAATACGAGCGGGGATTGCTCCCCGAAAGCCTCGGCGGGGCCGACGTGGACGAGTTCCCGAAGACGACGCGCGGCTGGAACGCCCAGTTGCGGCGCGTCTCGAAATCGTCGGCGGAGTAGGCGACCTTGCGGAGTTGTCGGTACGGCGAAAGGAGATGCTCGTCAGACGGCGGGTGGGGGAAGGCAAGGCGTAAAGGCTAACCGGATAGCCTTTTACTTCGAATGTCCACCTTTCCTGAGAGGTTCACTCCTCTGTCGCCAACGCGGAGGAATCTTCGGACAGGAATGCGTGGGTGATGATCGGTATGGCGAATCGGAGCGGAGCGGTTGGGATCATCGACGGGACGAACAGAGGCTCAGGCGAGGCGAGTGACGCTTTCCGGGTCTTCGACCCCCGGCCACACACGCACCAATCCGCGAATGTATCCTGCACAGCTTCTTATCTCTTATCATACAACTTGAGGCGCAGCAGCGGTAAGGCGGGGCCGGGCTGCCTCTCGATAGACCCGATCGGAGATTGGTCCCTCGCGCAACTCCCGATGACCAGAGCATTCAGGACGCCGTTCCCGTTGCCCAAGACAGTCCCGGCGAGGTTGGCCGAGACCCAGTCTTCCCTCTTCCGGGTCGTCTTGATGCTGACCTTGCCCTTGGCGTCCTTCGATCTTAGCGTTACGTCGAAGCCCTCGTAGACCTCGATTTCGGCACCGTGCAGGGATGCGATCACTTCGCGATACGCCGGCACGAGGGGGACATACCTTTCGGGGTTGATGCCCGGCGGAAAGTGCGAGATCAAAGTATATTTAACCGCATGGCCGAAAGGGGTCTTGTTCGCCCTTTCGACGGTGTCGGCGACGACGACGGTGATGACCGGAAACGCGGGCGCGTTATTGATCGGCTTCGCCATGCCCCAGGAGTCTTTCCCCGGCTTCCACCGCACGATCAGCTTGGCCTGGCCTGTGTCGCTCAACTCGAGGTGAGGCTCGAAGGATCCCTTCTTCGCACGCGGGCTGGGAAGGAATCGGAGAAAGAATCGCTTCCCCGGCGGGAGTTCTCTGCATTCGGCATGTCCAGAGCTGACCTTGAACCGGACGCCCTTGTCCCTCGAATCCTTGGGGGTTGATTCCTCGAAATCGATATCCACTCGCACGGTAGGGATTACTCGCCAGGTTCCCTTCAGCGGCTCCTCGATGGTCGCCCATGTGTCGGTGTCGTCCGGCGTGAAGCAGAGGGTTAGTTCGTAGGTTCCGGGGTCCAATCCTTCTTTACTCAACGTGACGACCCCTTTGGCGTTGACGGTCCCTTCGATCAGTTGATCTTTGTACTTCAGTTGGAGTGTCCCTTTCGGTCCCAGTTCACCCTTCTCGGTCCCTTTGACTGTTACTTGGAGGTCGATCTTCCCCCGGCTGAAGGTGTCGCTGCTCATGGCTTTGAAGTCGAACACTGGTTTGTGCTGGATTCGGACCTCGACGGCATTGCTCGACTCGCCCCCGGCGAAGGTGTCATCCCCAGGGAACGTCGCCTTGATGCTGTACGTCCCCGGCTTCAGGCCCGTAAGGACGATCGGCTGCTTCCCGTCCGATCGCGTGGCCTTCGATCCGTCGCCGAGGCCGATCAGGCCGATCTTTCCGAATCCGGTGAACTCCTTGGGTAGCCCTTTCACGCTCACCTCGATCCGGTCGCCGCGCTTCGCCTTCGTGGGCTTCACTTCGACCGTGAACTTCGGCAGAGGCACGAGAACCTTGACGCTCAGAAGGATCGATACCTTCTCGAACCGCTCGTCCCCGGCGTACTCGGCGAGGAGTTTTTGTTGGCCCGGCTTGAGGAAGGTCAACTCGAACTCGCGGTCTCCTTGAACCTTCGCCGACACTTCCTTGCCGTCGAGTGTGAAGCGCAGCTTGTCGAAGGGGAACTTCGGCCCGCCCTTGGGATACGAGAGGGTGACATGAAGGGTCGCGGGCTTCCCGACGAGGGGGGGAGTGATGGTCATCTCCGCGAGGGTGGCCACGAGTTTCGTCTTGGCCCCGCCCTTCCCCTTATCGCTGTCCTTGCCGGTCTTGTCCTTGTCCTCGACCGGGGTTGTATTGTCCTTCTCGCCGCCATTCTCGACGACCTGCGTCTTCCGCTCGAACAGCTCCGGGCGCAACATCGCGACGGCCCCGACCCCGCCTCCGAGGAAAACCACGCTTGCCAGGAGGGTCAGCACCACATACTTACCAACGCCCTTCTTTGGCGCTCGCTCCAGGTGCGGCTCGTCAGTCCCGAAGGGGTCCGCCTCTTCTCGGTAGTGGGCGAAAGGCAACGGGGCGAGCGGTTGCGGCGCGGCGAGTTGGGCAGGCGAGGGCGGCATCCCTGGTTTCATCGGCATCGGGGCGTTGACGTGGACCTGGCGCGAGGCGATGGCTTTGCCGGCCCGCGCGGCCTGGGTCCACTCGTTGACTGGAGGCGTCTTGCCCGCGAGTTTGCCGAGGTCGAGCGATGCAGCCCCTTGGGCCGAGGCGGCCTCCGCCGAGCCGCGCAGGACGCCGCGCACGGTGCAGACGACGCCGGCGGGGAGACCTGTGAAGTAGGTCGTGAAGGTCGCCTCCCAGCGGCGTTCGGGCGGCAACAGGCCGATTGCCTCCTGGATGAGCGCCAGGACGGGCGTGCCCAGGTCGTAGACCAGGAAGGACGAGCGGGCGGTGGGGTTTGCCAGCGCCTCGGCGAGGACGCCTGCCCAGCCAGCGTCTCCGGTCAACTTTTGCCAGGTCGGGCAAGCGGCGGACGGCGGGGCGACTGCGGGGACGTTCCGGCCTGCGGGGAGGTACTGGATCTGGCCGTCGAACTTCGTCTCGAGGAAGCCGGGCCGGGCCGCGAGCCAGGCCGGTCCGCCGGGGGGGCGCGGATCACCGGCGTCGAGGACGACGTGGTGGGCGAAGCGATTCGATCGATTGGTGTAGTCGAGTCCGGCGAAGCAGATGCGCGAGACGACGTGGTAATTCCGCCCGGCGACGGAGACGCGGAGGTAGCTCACGGTCACGGGGTTCTCGTCCGCGCGCGGGTCGGTCGGGAGGAAGACCGGGCGGTAGGCGCTGAGCGCCTCGAGCGCCTCGACGAGGGGGCGCGAGAGGCTGCGCGTCATCGCGACGGTGCAGAAGCCGGAGCGCCCAGGCTCCAGGCCCGAGGGGACCGAGGTGGAGAAGAGTTCCAGCGTCATGACTGCGTGTCCTCCGAGATGCCGGGGCGGAGCCTGCCACTGCTCGAGCCGGGCGTCTTGGGCATGGGCGTCTTCGAGGGCCGAGACGATTCGGGGGCGGGGGTGTTGTGTGAGGGCTTGCGCTTGACCAGGACGAGGTTCTTCATGGCGATGTTGAGTCCGAACAGGAGCGGCGCGGTCACGCCGACGGGCGTGATCGGCCCAGGGGCGAGGCACGCGGTGCGCGTCGCGGGGTCGATGACGGGTGCCCGGCCCAGCGGGCTGGCGGGCCAGTAGATGACCTGGCTGGAGAAGTCCTCCGCCGCCATGACCACCTCGGGGCACGTCTGGACGAGGAGCTTGCGCAGCGCCGCCGAGCGGTCGAGCATGAGGTTCCGGTCGAGGCCGGTCTGTTGCCCCGTCGTGACGAACGGCTCGTCGCCGGGCACTGGGAAGAGCGGCTTCCACACGTCGTACTTCGTCAGGACGACGAAGAGCGGCTTGTCGTGCCGGGCGTGCGCCGCCAACCCGGTGAGACGGCGCACGCGGTCCGCCGCCTCCCGGAGGACGGTCTCCTGGCGCGACGGCGCGCCGGGCGGCAACTCGCGCTGGGTCGCGTCGCGGAAGCGCTGACGGAAGCGCGGATCCTGCGTCGGGTCGAAGAGGTAGATCAACACCTGCGCCCGCGCCAGGTGCCGTGTCGTCTGTTGGTTCGTCTTGTCGGCCCCGGTGTCGAAATGTTCACCGGGGTTGTCGTACAGGCACAGAACCCGGCAGAGGTCGGGCGAGTTGCCCGCCGGGTGGCCCGGACCCGGTCGGAGGCTGAACAGGAACGGCTTCGGCAACAACACCTGCTGGGTGCCGAAGCTGACGGAGCTGAAGAACGTGTTGCCCCCCAACTCGGTCTTGAGGATCAGGCTGGCGAGCGGGGTCGGCTTGCCGGTCCCCTCTCGCAAGAAGAGGCTGCTCTCGTGGGCGTTGAGGACGCGATTCGCCGCCGGGTCCGCGTCGGTGAACGACAGCGCGAAGCGCGAGGGGAGGAGGTGGCGCAACTCCCACGTCAGGGCGGCGAGGTAGAACGACTTGCCGCAGCCCGGCGTCCCGAGGATGGAGACGAAGAACGGCTCGGCGGTGAGCAGGACTTCGGGGATGGGCAGGTGGCAGCGCGGGCACGCCATGTCCTGGCAGGCGAGGTTGCGGGCGTCGAACGCATGGCCCATCGGGTTGAATCGGCTCGGGCGGAAGCGGAGCATCTCGTCCGGCCCCAGACGCGGGTCGCCGCGCAGGTCTTCGTGAGACGCGACGAAGAGAACGTCCTGCGGGGCGAACTCGTGCCAGCAGTGGGGGCACGTCGTCTGCGCCAGGAGCGAGCGGACGTTGATCGCCGCCATCGGGTGTCCTCCAGGCCGTCTCGTGAGGTTTCCCCCTCCCGCCGGGAAGCGGATCTCGGCGTCTCGAATGGGTATCTAGTGGTTGTACCAGGCGCGCGAGGAGGATGCAAAGGGAATCGGGGACAGCGGGAGAGGAAGGATCCCACCCGTTGCCACGAGTGGGTTTCGGGGCATGTCGATTCACCAGTCCGCGCCGAGGACGTTACCGTCGGCAGGGCAGATGGCGTTTCTGAGCGTGGCTGGCGAGACTTTTTTCAAATCGATCGTGCGGACCGAACCGTCGGCTATTGCGCACAAGGGCTTGCCCCCGTAAGCCTTGCCGAAGTCGGGGATCGCCTTGGCCGCGTCGTAGGGGAGGTCCGCTGGCTTCGTCCAGGGGACCGCCTTGCTCGACTCGACGGCCAGGATGGTGTTGCTCGTGCCGTCGGGAATGTTGCCGACCATGTACTTCGACTTGCCCGCTTGGTACAGGGCACCGGGGCCGTCGAAGACCTGATAGACGGTGTAACCCTTGATCTTGACGGTGACGCGAGGCGACTCGAACACCTTGGGCATCTTCTCCAGCAGGGCCAGGTTGTTCTTGCTGTCCCACGGCTCGCCGAGTTTGAACTTCTCGTAGAGCGCCTTCTCGCCTACATAGGGCAGAAGGCGAATGCGCCAGCTCAGGAGTTGCTTGCCAGCCTTGTCCGTCACGTTCGCGGGCAGGGCTCCATTCTCGGCGGATGCGTAGTTGTGAACGGCCAACGCGATCTGTTGGAGGTTCTTGCTACTGGCCTTGTGGTTGCGGGCGCCGGTGGCTCGCAATGCCGCGCTGTCCGCCAGCTTCACCGGGTCGATGGCCGGTTTCGCGTCCACATTTGCGGGGAGATCCTTTGCCTCCGGCTTAGGCTCCGGCTCCGGGGCGGCGTTCGCATGAAGCGCCGCCATCAGGATCGCCCCGAGTAGGGGCCAGGCGATTCTCGATGTTCTCATCTGCGTGTCCTCCGAAGGGGGGTTCGTCATCCGATACTTTGATCTCAGAGCGTGTGAATGAATTAGGCGAGCCGGTCGCTAACCAGTAGTTTC